>QILY01000120.1 GCA_003232155.1 Maribacter sp. | reverse complement strand
CATTATCATCTAAATCCTTCCTGAGGGCTATTTGGGGGGATAACTCAGCTAACTGTTTTTCAAATTTATCATCCAACCCTGATGCCAACAGAATGGTGCAGGGTAGTCGGGGTACCGGTTTATTAAAAATCTGTGTGCCATTGGTTGGTGTATTCAAATTTCCTGATGAAGGAAAGCCCATTATTGGAGTGGATGCCAATATAACTCCTCCTGGAAGTGAATGTTTGAGAAAGTTCCTTCTTGAATATTGTGGTGATGGTTTCATGATGATAATCTTAATTCTGTAATGTGATGAAAATGTTGATAATCAGTTATTTGTAAACTTTATTTCTTTTATTAGCGCTGCATATCTACCTCATCCTTTTACATGAGCGCCGTATGGCCCGCTATGTACGCAAAAACAATTGTTGATGGCTTTCTGGTATTGGGAGGCATATGTCAAGATAGGAAATATTAGACGGGTATTTGCGCTAACCTTCACTGCTACCAATGCATCCGGTAGAAGTTTAAGGGTTTCCCATATCTATACCTATGGTTGGGCGTTTGGTTGGGCGTTGGCATTATGGATTGCCAGTTTCAACACGATTTTAGAAAGTTGATCAAATTGGACATCCAGCCCTGGCTCCCAGGGTATGAAGGATTCTCACAAAGTACAGGCACTACTTCATAGTTATTTGTACCACTCCATTGGCTCCACGGGCACCTGCTAGTACCCTGATCGAATCGACACTATTAACATCGATCGAACCGGCAATATTATTATAGGTCCCCACGGGAGTGCCATCAACTACAAACAGAGGCTTATCAACATATTTTTTCTATATGTTGATATATGTATGTTTTATCAACATGTTTACCTGATATGTTGACGCCATCAACATGTTTCAAAATGTGTTGACATATTTTGATTTAATCCTCCTTCGCGTTCGCTTCGGCGGACGAGAAGATTGGGTTTAATTCCCCGACGCTCTGCGTCAAAATATTAAAATGAATTCAACTTAATACACTTGCATGCTCTGCGTCGAGGTAGTTTATTTGGTTTTTCTTTGTGTTAGTTTGTGTGGATCACTTAATACAGAAAGTAATTATCACTAATTATTAGCTGTTTACGTAGTTCAAGGCACAAAAACGAGACAAAATTTAAAGTAATTACAATTTACTTATTACTTGTTTTGTGTTTTGAAAACACTTTGTAGCACCTTTTTTTGGTAGGATGTTAGAGTGAAGGGGTATCAACTAATTTACTGGGATTTTAAATTTCATGGTGATCTCTCCTGTTTCAGAATCCACTGTTACGCTTTGGTTTTTACTTGATAATTCTTTTCCTGTCGACATTTTAAATAAACCAGCTAAAAATTGCATACCACTATTCATCACATTTTCTAGTTCTTTTGTTTGAGTAGTTTGCTTGTTTGGAGTTGTATCTGTTGAATCTGCTTTTTTCAATGAATCACTGATTGCTTGCTCGATTTCTTCATCACCCGAAAAATCAAGCTCATATTCTGCTGTATCATCCATTTCTTTTACATTTTCATCTGCATGTTCAAAATAAGAAGGTGCATTATCTTCAGAAATAAGTTCTTGTAATTGTTCAATAAATTGTGATTTTCCTTTATTAGAAAAATCAACAAAATCGGTGCTATTGCTTTCCACTAATGCTCCCTCAAACAAATTTTGTTTTAAAAGTAAACCTCCAGCAATTCTCTCCTCAATTGTTCCTCGTGTAATAAAATTAAATACAGTTAGTTTTTCATTCTTTTGTCCTAAACGGTCGATTCGCCCAATTCTTTGATTCTTTTTTGCGGGATTCCATGGGAGTTCAAAATTGATAACAGTATCTGCCATTTGCAAGTTAAGTCCCACTCCTCCAGCTTCAGTTGATAAGAAAATTTTACACTGATCATCAGTTTCAAATTTTTCAATGAGTTTTCCTCTCGATTTCACAGGCACTTTTCCGTTCAATTCAACAAACCCTATGTTAAGCTCACGCAGTAGTCTTCCTATTAACTTGTGTACCTTTATCCATTCTGAAAAGATGATTATTTTTTTATTCGCATTTTGTAAATTCAACTTTTCGAGTAAGATATGTTTTAACTCTTCTAGTTTCGGTGATTCATTCGTTTCTTCATCAATCAAATAAGTGGAGTCACACACCATTCGCATATTAGTAAGTAATTGCTGAAGGCGGTTTAGGTCGAATGGAGTGAGAAACTTTTTATTCACAATTTTAGCAATGCCATTAGCATACGAAGCGTGATATTCTGACTGTAAAGGGGTGAAGCCTACAGGAATATCAATTTGCTGCAAATCAGGAAGTTCCTTTAGGATTTCGCGTTTTTCTCTTCGTATTAAAATAGTACTTAATTTAGATTTCAACTTCCTTAAATCGTAGTAGCCATTTATTTTATTAGGTTTATTGGGGTCGAAAAGACAATGTTGGTAGGAAAATTCCCAAAGTGGTCCTAGAAAATACTGATCAAAAACCCCAACAATCGAATATAGGTCTATCAATTTGTTTTCTATTGGTGTACCTGTAATAATTAATGTATGTTTTGTTTTTAAGCCCTTCAAAGAGGAAGCTGTTTTTGTTTCAAAGTTTTTAGCACGTTGAGCTTCATCTAAAATTAAAAAGTCAATTTCAACCTTGTTGATTGTTAACTGATCACGTAAAATACTTTCGTAGTTTGCGATTAAGAAAAAGTGGTTTTCATCAAAATACTGAATTTCCCGCTCTTCAGGAGTACCCTGTATAATTAAAGCTTTTTCATGTGTAAATCGTTCTATTTCCTTTTTCCATTGTGCCTTTAATGAAGCGGGGCAAACAACCAACACTTTCTTGAAATCGAAAATATTTTTCTTGGCAATAGCAGTACCAATGGCTTGAAGGGTTTTACCAAGTCCCATTTCATCGGCAATTATTGCTCCTTTTTTGAATGTAGCAAACTCAATTCCTGTTTTTTGGTAATCGTATGGTTTTATTTTCAGTAAACTGTAATTGATAGAATGGTTACTTTCAACGTCTTTTAATAATTGTGTTTCAAAAGTTAATTCCACTTTTTCCTCCACCTCAGAACGAATAATTACACGCTCCAGCTTTTTAGCTTCATTTAAGAATTCTAATAATGTCGAACAATCTTCTTTTCCGGAATAGCAATTGTCAGTAAAAAACTTTGAGAATAAAAGTTGTTCATCAATTTGTAGCTCTCCTTTAAAAAACCAGCATAATTTATTGTCGTTCAAAGGATTCAGGTAGATTTCTATAAATGACGGAGTTTTTCGTAAACGCTTATAAATTGAAGGTTTCGCTTTTATCTCATTAAAAACGTACATAATGTGTTTAGTCGTTCCTAACTTATTATACTTTGCATCTAAGCTATTACTGTAACCTGTTTCATTTTCAAAATCACGTAAAAAAACCTTGTATTTTACACCTTGCTCGTTCGTTAAAATATGGTCACCATAAATATTATCTGCCCATTTGATACGGTAATTAGCTGTTCTGGCTTTTTGCCAACGTTCTGCAAGTACTCGTTTTAACATCCCTTCACGACTGTACTTTTGATGTTCTTCATGAATTTTAGGGTCTAGTTGATGAAGTTCATCCTCCAACTTCATCAAGCAAGCATAAGTAAGTTTTTCCCAACCGTCAAAAGAGTTTTCTAACTGTGGAATAATACGTCCCTCTTCAACTTCCAATTTACATTCAGCAGTTTCGTCTTTAGAGTTGGAAGTCACAATAAATTCAAACTGGGTGGCTGTTTGAGAAAGCAATTGACAATTTCCATTATGGAAAATAATCTCTCCATGATTGAGTTCATTTTTGTCTAAAGAATTCGAAAGCGTTTCTTTTTGTTTGCTAATGATATCAAGTAATTCCATACTCTAAAATTAAGAAGTTTCCTTGTTGCAAAGATAATGTTTATTGATTATTTGAATGCAAACCAAAATTCAAAATCTTTTTGAGAAGGGGGAAGGACTCTGGGAGGATTTTCAAGTAGGTAGTTTACAGCATTATTGAATTCTTCTGATTTATTAGATGTCTACAGTTGGTAATTTCCTTTTCCTGCAATGACATTTCTGATGCCTCCAATTGGATTAGATACATCTCCTTTTCTTCTTGGTATCAAATGCATGTGACAAGGGATATTAAATATTCAGCGATTTTACTTTTGCTGAATCCAATCAAGGTGTTGTATTTCATGATACATAATCCATGCATTTAATGTTTTGTTATCCATCTCTATCAGGTTTTATAAATTAAAAAACCGATAGTTAATAATTCCGGATTCTACCTCAAGGAGGTAGTCATTATGCAATCGTTATTGCCATTTATTGTGTATCCTTAATTGCCGAATACTCTGTACTGATACTTACTGATTATTGTGTAGTCTTATTTGCCGGTAACTATCGACAAATACACAAGGACTTTTCAGGACGTGAAAAATGATTAGAAATGTATTTGCTAATTTAGTCCCTTAAAGACCAGAGGATCATATCAATTTTCCTCGGGGTCCAGGTTCTGATTCAACTTAGAAGGTTTCAGGATGGGCTTGTATGATGTCCAGGGCCAGCTGTGTTAATCTCAATGGGTTTGAGGCATTAATTAGAATTATTCAAGTCTGGAACATCTTCTAATGCGGTTTTAAATACAAGCGAAAGATCAACATCAATATAGTCATGAATAAGCTTGTCACGCATTCCAGCCATATCTTGCCAGGGTATCGTATTGTGCTTTATTCTAAATACTTTTGATAGTCTTTTGGTGGCTTCACCAACTACTTCTAAATTTCTGACCACCGCATCCTGAATCATTGAGTTATTCAAGAATTCATCCTTGGAGGTTTAGCAATATATTTTATGATTTGGATCAGGCTCTTTTGGATATGCTCCAAATATATATGATCATTCTTAGTCACTGAATATTATCTCAAGATCCTTTTCAATATATTTCTTTAGCTTGGGGTTCTTAATTGATTCTTCCGTGACCAAATCCACTTTAGTTCCAAGAATTTGCGAAA
>QILY01000131.1 GCA_003232155.1 Maribacter sp. | reverse complement strand
CCTGCCGGATGTAATGAAATATAACCTTCATCAATGCTTTTTCTGCTCATAAAATCGCCATCTACGTAATACAGCACCTCATCAGAATCGATATTACTGTGATTGTAGGGCGCAGGAATTGCCTGTGGGTGGTAATCATACAATCGCGGACAAAAAGAGCACACCACAAAGGTACTGGTCTCAAAAGTCTGGTGTACTGGTGGCGGTTGGTGTACACGACCTGTTATAGGTTCAAAATTATGTATTGAAAATCCGTAAGGAAAATTATAACCATCCCATCCAACAACATCAAAAGGATGCGTAGCATAGATTAAATGATGCAATTGCCCCTGCTTTTTCACCTTCATCAAAAACTCCCCTTTTTCATCATGGGTCCGTAAATTCTGCGGAAGCTTAAAATCACGCTCACAAAAGGGCGAATGCTCTAAATGTTGCCCAAACCAATTGCGATACCGTTTTGGGGTATAAATAGGGCGGTATGATTCTGTAACCAATAATCGGTTATCTTCGGTATCAAATTCAATCTGATAGATCATCCCTCTGGGAATCAACAAATAATCGCCATATTCAAAAGGAATTTCACCTAACATGGTATGTAAAGTACCCGTACCTTTATGTACGAATAAAAGTTCATCAGCATCCGTATTTTTATAAAAATAGTCAGTCATTGATTTTTTTGGTGCTGCCAAACCTACATGAACGTCTGAATTGAAGAGCACTGTTTTTCTGCTGTCCAAATAATCATCTTCGGGCCTGATTTCAAAACCCTTCAATAATCGTGATTTTATATTATGCTCTACGGCAGCTCTTGGCGAAATATCTAAAGTCTTGCCTACTTCTTTTACCTGTGTAGGGCGGTGCAAGTGATACATCAAAGATGACATACCATCAAAACCTATAGTGCCGAACAACTGTTCATAATGTAGGCTACCATCTTCTTTTTTGAACTGTGTATGTCGCTTTTGGGGCATTTTGCCCAGTTTATGATATAGTGGCATAAGTTGTACTTTTTAATGTCTTATAAATTTACAGTAAATAATCCTCGGGGCAAGCATACAAGGTATTTATTCGAACTCTAATTTACTTGATGAAAACCTAAGGTTTTCAAACTTTCCACTTCATACAAGGCAAGAATATGAGAGATTAGACCTAAAAGAGAATAAAAGAGTTTTCTATAAGCTTCTTAGCAGCATTTATTTTTATAAACAAGTAAAAGGACAGCTAAGCCTTCTTAAAACGATATTTCCGGAAAACAAAGTAAGCAAAAGCTTTATTCTAGATAAAATATATGATTCTTACAAAAATAATTTGACTTACACGCTTTATCTGTAACGTACTGATTATAGGCGCTTACCCTACGAAACGCCATTTTTACAACATTTATTTTCAATTATAGTAGTATAGCTTTAATTTTAAACTATAAAGGATAAAAAGAAATTATAAATCATTGGTGTTAAAATGAAAACACAAGCTGTATTAGGCATGCCAATTTTAATATGTGAAACTATTTTCACCAGAAAAATTTAATTAGCCCCAATAATGTTAGTCAAAAAAGATAAACATATTAAATTTCTTATTCTAATAAGCTCTCTTCTATTCACTATGAATAATTACGGGCAAGAGACCTATTTAGATCAGTTTAATAGTCCTAGTTACGGAAATAATGATGGTTCTCTAAATTGGGCTACAAATTGGGTTGAGGTTAATGACGGTGGAAGCCCTACTAATGGAAGAATATTGGTGACTGGCGGTGAATTGCGTTTTGAAGATATAACTCGGAATAATCGTAGAATATCAAGAACTGTAGATTTAAGTGGTGCAACAAGTGCTACTTTAGCATTTACTTGGGAAAGTTTTGGTTTAGATGGTGGAACTGCGGGAGAACAACTAACCATGCAAGTATCTTCCGATGGCATTAATTTTATAACACTAGGTATTATAACAAGTACCCAGACTATTAACTTTAGTCAAAATATCTCTGCATTTATATCAGCTACCACAACAATTCGTTTTATAAATCTTGGCACTTGGGCATTTGGCGATTGGGAACCTGGAGAATTTGTCTTTGTAGATAACATTTTGGTTACTGGTTTTTTTCCTGCAATTAATGACGATGATGGGGATGGAATTCTTAATGACGTAGATAATTGTCCTACAACTGCAAATCTAAATCAAGCAGATTTAGACGGAGATGGCGTAGGAGATATTTGTGATATGGATGATGATAATGATGGTATTCCTGATAGTATAGAGTGTCCTATGAATCCGCCATCTGGTGGAGATGTAGAACCAGATGCTGTTTTTTACACCTTAGAAACCGCACAATTTTTTTCCATATCGAATAATAATAGTGCTTTGGGATATTTAGAATCGGGATGGGAACAATCGGTTACAGATTTAGGAGGTACTATTATTGAAGATTTAGATTTTACCTCTCCCACATTTACCAACGGAACTGTTACTGTTACTAGTGATGCTACTGCAAGTACTATATCTGTTTCTGCTACTACTGCAGATCCTTTTATATCTGGAAATACCGGTTCTGGTTTAAATATAGCTCCTGGAGATGTAAGTGGTGAACCAGACGGGAATATGGTATTCTCTACCTTCATCGACTTTACAAACCCCGTATATAGTTTCGGGTTTGACCTAATGGATATTTTTGATAATGGAGATGCAGGTAGTTTTTCTAATGTATGGGAAGTTTTCCTTGATGGAAGTTTAGTGTATAGTATTGTTGGCAATAGTCTTGGAGCTGGTAATACTGGAAATTTAAATATCATGGATCCAGATGGAAATTCTTTAGGAACTGCTACTTTAGGGCAGAATTTAGAACATTTTTTTGGATTTATTAGTGATGTACCCGTAGATCAAATAGAAATTAGAACATCATCTACTTATAATGGATTTGGTGGCGGAGAAGATGTACATGGTATTGATAGTTTTAGGTATACCATGATGCCTATATCTGATTTAGATGGAGATATTCTACAATCTTGTGTAGATTTAGATAGTGATAATGATGGTATTTACGATGCTTTAGAAGCAGGGCATAATCAAACTCATGTTGGTGGTAGATTAACAGGTCCGGTAGGAGCCGACGGCATTCCTGATAGTGTTCAAGATGTTGGGCAAGAAGATAGCGGAATTATTAATTACGTAATTCTTGATTCTGATACAGATGGTATTAGAAATGCTTCAGAAATAGATAGTGATAATGATGGTTGTAATGATGTATTAGAAGCTGGTTTTACAGATAATAATGCAGATGGTATTTTAGGCCCGATACCAGTAATAGTTGACCCTGATGGTGTTGTTACTTCTGGAATAGATGGATATACAACACCAAATGATAATAATACGAATAGTATATTAGATTATACAGAAGTAGGTCCTATACCAAATATTACGACACAACCACCTACAAGTCCAAGTACTTTTACAAAAGCAACAATATCTATTACTGTAGCTGCTACTAATACAGATACTTTTCAATGGCAATTATTTAATGGAACAATTTGGGTAGACTTAACAGATACGGTATTATATACTGGTACAACAACCAACACACTTCAAATTAATAATGCAACACTTTCAGAAAACAATACACAATACCGAGTAATAATATCTAATTCTACTTTTGTATGTGGTACAGAAACTTCTAGCACAACCACTCTAACAGTTAGAACAGGAACAGTTATAACAAATAGAAGAATTACATACAGGGTTAAAAGAAACTAGTTTTTTCACAAAACTATAGTTCTCATAAACAAAAAAGCCTCCCAATTTGGAAAGCCTTTCATTGGAACCTCACCTAATTAAAGGTTATGGCCACAACACAACACTGCAAATATAACAAAGGTTTTTAAATACTGACCAATTACCATTGTCAAACTATATTTTGTGTTTAAAAAAGGGCGAACTATAAGACTTTTAACAAAAAATAATTTTCAAATATAGGTTTTAGTATATTTGCTTCTTCTAAAAAAATAGCTATGAAATATTTCTTATTACCCCTTATTTTAATTTTCGTTTTTTCTTGTGCAGACAATAAAAAAGCAGAAGAAATAGTTGATTTTACTGCTCAAAATGAAGAAGAAATCTTGACATATATTGCAGACAATAATTTAACTGCCCAAAAAAGTGCCACTGGTCTACACTATGTAATCAACGCCTCAGGAACGGGAGCACAACCTAATGCCAATTCAAATGTTACCGTAAGCTATAAAGGCACTTTTATTAATGGAAAAGTTTTTGACCAAAGCGA
>QILY01000280.1 GCA_003232155.1 Maribacter sp. | reverse complement strand
TCTATTTGTTTTTGTAGTTTCTCAGTACCGGCATGTTTGGTAAAGCCTTTGGTAATAAAGAATTTGCTTCCTTCATTTGTGTTTTTATAAGCATCAATAAGCCATTGTACTGAAACTGTACTCATTCTTGGTATGTTGGATAAATTTTTTCCATAGGATAGTTTCCCTTTTTCTTTAGGCTTTTTAGACCCAAAATTGGGTTGTGGTGTGTAGCTGTAATTATACTGGGTACTGTCTAAAAAAGAAGCTCCATACCTTTGAAATTGTGATTCAGTTCCTCTTCCAGCATTGATGTTAGTGCCTTCGAATAAACCAAGACTAGGGTATAGGTGTATTGAAATATCATTAGGTAAATTTGGAGAAGGTCGTATAGGTAGGCTATATTCTTTATCATGCGACCAATTTTTAAGCGGAATAACAGTTAGATCCACTTTTTTTTGATCTTTTAACCATCCTTCTTCATTGATCATCTTGGCATATTCACCAATGGTCATTCCGTATACCAGTGGTATTTCATTCATTCCTAGAAAACTGGTATGTTCTTTTTCCATGGTCGGCCCATCTATATAATGTGCATTGGGGTTGGGCCTATCAAGAACAATTACTGGAATATTGTTTTCTGCACAAGCTTCCATAATCAGTTGGAGCGTAGCGATATAAGTGTAAAATCGAACCCCTACATCTTGAATGTCAAAAAGAACAATATCTAAACCTTTTAATTGGTTAGATGACGGCTTTCTGTTTTTACCATACAGTGAAATAATGGGTAATTTTGTTTTGGTATCTATGCCGTCTTTTACTTTTTCTCCAGCGTCTGCACGACCACGAAACCCATGTTCAGGGGCAAATACTTTAGTGATATTAATACCTAAACTCAGCAAAGAATCTACCAAATGTATATAAGGGGTATTTTGTTTACCACCTTTAAAAATAACAGAGGTTTGGTTGGCTGTGATACCCACATTTTTTCCCTGTAGAAGTGGAAGATATTCTGCTGTTCGATTGGCGGCAACCACAATGGGTTTTGTTTGAATACTATCTTGTGTAGCTATAACTTCATGAACTACCGGCTTTTCTGTTTTTGACAGGTTTCCGCAGTTGTAAAAGAGTATAAACCAGATGAAATATGTACTTTTGAAACTGGACAAAAACGTCATATATTGAATTTAGAATATTTTATCGCCAAGCGACTCATTAAAGGTACTGCGAATAAAATTAGCATTTCCGCGCCAATAATAAAAATAGCGATTGCAGCTATTGCATTGGGTATTATCATGATGTTGATCGCTATTGCTACAGGGATGGGCCTAAAGCATAAAATACGTGAAAAAGTAACCGCATTTAACGGCCATATTCAAATTTATAACTATGATAATAACCTTTCCGATGTTTCAGTTGTACCCGTTTCTTTAGAGCAAGAATTTTATCCGGAATTTAAAATAGCAGAAGGTATTTCACACATACAGGCTGTAGCGACTAAAGGTGGCATTATTAGAACCGAGGATACTTTTGAAGGTATTGTTGCCAAAGGTGTAGGTAAAGATTATAATTGGACGGTTTTTGAAGAATATCTAGTAGATGGCCAATTGCCAGAATATGATGCCGAACTCAATGATGAGGTTTTTATGTCAAGCCTTACCGCAAATAGGTTACAGTTGAAAACAGGAGATACGTTCTATACTTTTTTTCCAAAACAAGATGTTACTAAAATATGGAACCAGCGTAAATTCAAAATTGCCGGTATTTATAATAGTGGTTTTGAAGAGCTTGATGGCATATATATGTTTATTGATATTCGCCACATACAACGAATTAACAAATGGGAAGCTGATCAGGTAGGTAATTTTGAAATCTTTTTAAATGAATTTGATGATATTGAAGAGAAAAGCAAAGAAATATATGGCAAAACCCTGTCTAACCTAGACACGCATACGGTTATGGGCAAATATGGAAAGATATTTGAATGGATCGGTCTTTTCGATTTTAATATTGCCCTTATCATAAGTATTATGATAATAGTTGGTGGTATTAATATGATAACCGCTTTATTGGTGCTTATTTTAGAACGCACCCAAATGATTGGTATTTTAAAAGCCCTTGGCTCAGCTAACTGGAGTATTCGAAAAGTCTTTTTATACAATGCCACCTATCTTATAACTATTGGCCTTTTATGGGGGAATGCTATAGGTTTGGGTATTATATGGGCGCAGAACAAATTTAAAATGTTCAAGTTTCCGAACCCTAAAGAATATTATATCGACTATATTCCTGTGCATATTGATTTGCCTACTGTTCTGTTATTGAATATAGGGGTGCTGACCTTATGTGTATTGATGCTTTTGATACCTTCTTATATTATTACCAAAATTACTCCCGTTAAGGCTATTCAGTTTAAGTAAGGCGGTTTTATGTTTCTATTGCATAATTCGGTTTTAACCTCAAACCTCAAACCTCAAACCTCAAACCTCAAACCTCAAACCTCAAACCTCAAACCTCAAACCTTAAAACTATAAACTCTAATCCAAATTCATACCTTTGTATTCTATGAACTACGCAGAAAATATACTCGAAACCATAGGTAATACTCCTTTGGTAAAATTAAATAAACTAACTGCTGAACTACCGTGTTTGGTGTTGGCAAAATATGAGACTTTTAATCCGGGAAACTCGGTCAAAGATCGTATGGCCGTTCAAATGATTGAAGATGCAGAAGCATCAGGTGCTTTAAAATCTGGAGGCACTATTATCGAAGGAACATCGGGTAATACAGGTATGGGGCTCGCATTGGGTGCAGTGGTCAAAGGGTATAAGATGGTCTGTGTGATCAGTGATAAACAGTCCAAAGAAAAAGTAGATATTCTAAAGGCAATGGGCAGTGAGGTTTATGTTTGCCCAACCGATGTTGCCCCTGAGGATCCTAGAAGTTATTATTCCACCGCGAAAAGATTGGCAAAGGAAATTCCAAATTCTTGGTATGTAAACCAATATGATAATCCTTCGAACACAAAGGCCCATTATTTGGGCACAGGCCCTGAAATATGGGATCAGACGAATGGCAAAGTAACCCATTTTGTAGTAGGTGTAGGAACTGGAGGTACCATTTCTGGTGTTGGGTCTTATTTGAAAGAGCAAAACCCTAATGTTAAAGTCTGGGGTATTGATACCTATGGTTCTGTTTTTAAAAAATACCACGAAACGGGAGTTTTTGATAAAAATGAAATCTATCCATATATCACGGAGGGAATAGGGGAAGATATCCTACCAAAGAACGTCAATTTTGATATCATTGATGGTTTTACCAAAGTAACCGATAAAGATGCAGCTGTATATACCCAACGCTTGGCCAAAGAAGAAGGTATGTTTTTAGGGAATTCTGCCGGGGCTGCTATCAAAGGATTATTGCAATTAAAAGAACATTTTACTAAAGATGATGTGGTTGTAGTGTTGTTTCATGATCATGGTAGTCGTTATGTAGGCAAGATGTTCAATGATCAATGGATGCGTGATCGAGGATTTTTAGATGATGGGGCGACCAAGGCAATAGATCTCATTAAAAACCATATTGATGAACCTTTGGTTACGGTAAAGACCGAAGAATTGGTTATGCACGCCGTAGAACGGATGAAGAATTACAATATATCACAAATTCCTGTAGAAGATGTTGATGGTTTTGTGGGGTCTGTAGATGAAACTATTTTGTTTAGGGCCATTATGGATGATGCTTCGGTAACTTCAAGACCAATCAAAGATGTAATGCAAAAACCTTTTCCTGTAGTAGATAGGAATACTTCAATTGAGGAGCTTGCTAAATTGATCAATAAAGATGTTCATGCTGTTTTGTTGGATTTAGGGGATGGAAAACACCATATTATTACCAAATATGATATCATCAGCGGAATTCACTAAATGTAAATTGGTCCTTTTTGGGTCGACATACATTAGCAATGAGAGAGTTAAAGTAGAGTAGAGGCTAATATTAAAAAATGCAATGATTGAATTAAAGTTCTCAAACCAATCTGTAAAGATAGATGCCGGCGAATTGGTAGGCTACAAGATTGAGGGGCATCAGTATATACACCAAAAAGGAAGCCTCGGATGGCAAAATTCTGACACTGAAATGTTTCCTATTATTGGTCCAACGGCTGAAGCAGTGCAGTTCAAGATCAGCACGGTCTTCTTCGTGAATTGGATTATAACCTTATTTCCCAATCTGATACTAAGGCTATTTTTAAAAAAACCTATATATCAAGAACTCCGGTATCGAATTCAAAATATCCGGAAAAATCAAATAAACAATACTTATATTGGACTTATGATTTCGAGTTCCAAAAAAAGTTTGAATTGACTGCCGAAGGATTGGAGATTTCCTTCACAATTTCAGGGGATAGGGATACTCCCTTTATGCTAGGGTACCACCCGGCATTTAAACTGCATACCAGAAACCCAGTGATTATTGTTGGTGATAAGGCAATTACGCTTACTGAAGTTTTGGCTGTGGGCAGTC
>QILY01000168.1 GCA_003232155.1 Maribacter sp. | reverse complement strand
GAAATCACAAATTGAAATATGACCAAACCACTTCGAATGCCCTTATTATTGTTTCCTCCCAAGAACTTGTTTTTTAGCGCAGTAATTGGTTTGAAGGATGACAAAAAGAAAGCTGGATAGCCGCCTGCCAAAAGGCTGATCAAAAAAGTCAAAAGCACTAGAGATACTAGAACGGATGGCTGCCATAAGAAATCGAATCGTAGTTCTTTCCCGGATAATTCATTGTAATAGGGTAGGGATATTACGGCCAAAATCACCGCGAATAACATCGCTAGTAGGGTTGCGATAAAAGATTCAGACAAAAATTGATATCGCAATTGGTTTTTATTGGATCCCAAGACTTTTCGTATACCAACTTCTTTAGCTCTTTTTGCAGCTGTAGCCGTAGAGAGGTTCATAAAATTAATACAAGCAATCAGCAGCATAAAAAGGGCGATGGCACTAAAAATGTAGACGTATTTTATATCGCCCCCTTGTTCTAATTGGCTATAAGAGGAATTATCTGAGTATAAGTGAATATCGGTCAGCGGAAAAATCCGAAACCCCAATTGATTTTCCTTGGTAAACTCTTCAAAGGGAACGCCCATTTCTTCCTGCATCATGGGACCCATATATTTTTTAGGAAGATGGGACAACTTTGATTCTAAATCTCTATAATTACTGCCTTTTTTTAATAATAAATAGGTAAAGAAATCACCACCAAACCATGATGTGCTTTTGGCCTCATCAAGCCCTTCGATAGAAGCAAAAATATCAAAGTGAAAGTGTGAGTTTCGAGGCACTTCATCAATGATTCCAGTTACCCTAAAAGGTTGTTCCTGCCCTTCTAAAAAAAATAGCTTACCAATGGCATTGGCAGCACCAAAAAACTTTTCGGCTTGGGTTTTGGTAATCACTGCGGTATTGGGTTCTTGAAGTGGATTTCTGTCATCTCCGTCGATAATCGGAAGTGTGAAGACTTTGAAAAAGTTAGCATCTACAAATGCAAACCTATCCTCGCGATACGATTGATTATTAGCAACAATCTTGGGTGTTCCTATATTTCGGATACGGGTAGCATCCAGCACTTCAGGGAATTCTTGTTTTAAGGTCTTTCCGACAGGTGCCATAACAGCGCCTTCTTTTATTTCTTCGCCATTGATCTTTGCCCTGAAAACCACATTAACAATCTCATCAGCTTTTTCGTTGTATCGATCATAGCTAAGTTCATCGACTACAAAAAGCATAATAATCAAGCAAGAGGCTATGCCCAATGCAAGCCCCAAAATGTTGATGGAAAATATTCCTTTGTTCTTTAGGATGTTTCGCCAAGCGATTTTTAGGTTGTTTTTGAACATGATTCTTGTTTTTGTCCTCCCCCTAGCCCCCTCCGAAAGGAGAGGGAACAGTTTTACGGATGAATTTAACTTTTATCTATTTCAACTAATTTTATTTTTAACCCTGAGTTTAAGTCCGCCCCTTTCGGGGGAGCCTGCCTGCCGGCAGACAGGTTAGAGGGGGGACTTCACTCCGTTCGCAAACTTTTTACGGGGTTGGCCGAGGCTGATTTCACAGCTTGAATTCCTAAAGTAAATGAGGTTATCAGCAAAGCAATTAATCCGCCAAGGGCAAACATCCACCATTGGATGGTTATGCTATAGGCAAAACTGCCTAACCAGGCATTCATCATATACCAGGCTGTGGGGAAAGCGATCAAGGCTGCTATACCCACCAAAATGATATAATCTTTTGATAACAAGACGACTATTTTGAGTACGCCGGCGCCCAATACTTTACGGATTCCTATTTCCTTTATTCGTCTTTTGGCCATAAAAGAAATCAATCCGAACATGCCCAAACACGATATAAATATGGTTAAGAGGGCTACCACGTTTACGGTTTTCAACATCCCTTCCATCAAGCGATATTGGCCACTTACCTTATCACTTAAATAGGTCTGTTCATAGTTTCTACGAGAATCAATTTGTGTGAACTTTGACCTGATACTATTACTAATCACCTCTTCTTGGCCTTCTTCAACCCGCAACGACAAATAGCGGTGTGCACCTAAGTTTCTCTTGTCACGGTAAAAATGCACCAAAGGCTCAACCGCATTCTGTAAATCTTGATAATGAAAATCTTCCATCACTCCTACAACCAAATACCCAAGATCGGAACTGTTTTTGAATTTCAAACGTTTCCCTTCTATGGAGTTCCAGCCCAAGGCCTTCATCGCCGTTTGATTTATAATTACGTGGCGTTCTTCCGTATTATCGAGAGCTTCATCGAAATCCCTTCCCATCGCTAGGGGTATTTCAAGTGTTTTCAAGTAGCCCTCATCGGTATTAGAGCGCCGCATACGCACATCCTTATCGGTATTCGCGTCATAATAAGTGGTATAATTAAAATAATAGTCAGAGGGAACTGCCTCACTGGCCGAAAAACTTTTCACATAAGGGTTGGCCTCAAGTTCGTTCAACAGAGTCACAAAATCCGATTCGGCCGATTCGATGTCTTTATATTCCAAATCGATAGTCCCTACAATGATATTTTCCTTCTTAAAACCTAAGTCCGCATTTTTCATAAACCCAATCTGACTGTTCAGAATAATGGCAGCACAGATAAAGAGTATCGCTATGGTAAATTGAAGAATGATAAAGGAATTCTTCAAGAAAAAATTGCTTTTGATGGTTTCGATTTTTCCTTTTATCCCTGTGGATACTGGAATAGAAATAAAGCGCAAAGTAGGAAGTATACCTACCACCAAGGTCACTAGAATACCCAATGCTATGGCTCCAAGAATAACGGGATAGTCATTCTGGAAGCTAAAGGTAATTTTGCCGAAGTCGGCACCAAAAACATCGTTTAACTTAGGCAATAAAAAGCCCAGAAAGAGTCCTCCTGAAATCAGAATTGATAGTAATACCAAAATACCATTTTCCAAACAAAATTGCAGAACTACACTCCTTTTACTGCCCCCCAAGATTTTACGTACCGCGATATCTTTTGTTCTTCGAAACATAGTCGAAGTATTAAGATTGAGTAGGTTGACGAGCACGATCAGCAGTATGAAAAAAGATGTCGCAATATTGCCCCCGATAATCGTTTCAACTACTGGTATTGAGTCCATTCGAATTCCAGTATGAGGCATCACCTTAAGCTCGGAAATGATTGTAGGATTTTTATAATTGTTCTGTACCAGTTGGTTTACATGGTTTTCCAATTTTTCCATATCGGCATCGGGTCGCACCTTTAAATAGTGCGGTGAAAAGCTACCGGACCAGTTTGTTTGTGAAATAAAATTCGGGTTATCTTTCAAAACTTCATTAGGTAAGACCACCCCTAACCGAAAAGAAGAATACGGACTTATTGGTTCAAAAACACCCGTTACAGTAAGGTTTAATGAATCAGCCCCAATTAGAGTTTCTCCTACTGGGTTTTTTTTACCAAAGATTTTTTGACTGACCCGATCTGTTAAGATAATGGAATATTTCTTTTTTAGGGCCGTCTCCGAATCCCCATATTTTAAGGGTAATGAAAAGACTTCGAAAAATTCAGAATCTACATAATCAGTTCGTTCTTGTAATTCTGATTCACCATATTCCAACCAAATATTGCCCCAACCGTGTACATGTGTACCAGCTAAGACTTCGGGGGAAGTTTCAATGATTTTATCCATTAAAGGGTATGGATTTTCATTGTAGCTGTCACCACCAGTGGTTATGGTCTTAAAGTAATAGATATTTTCTTGATCCTCCAGATTTTTATCGGCTGTATAGTAGGCATATACCGAAAATAACAAGGTCAATACACTTCCTATTCCGATACTCAAACCTAGTAGGTTGAGCGCAGAAAGCAATCTGTTTTTCCAGAGGTTTCGAAGTGATAATTTTAGGTGGTTTCTTAGCATGATTGATAGTTTTTAAACTATGGATTTAGACATAATCGGACTTTAGATCAATGTACACATATTGTCTATCCTAATTTCATGCCATATAATCAACATGCTTATAATCAAATAGTTATATAGATTTCATTAGAAAAAGAGTCTTATACTGTCAAATAATTTTACAAAAAGTGTCCATTATTTGTACAATTATCTTCTTCAAATACGGTTCAGCCTCTCCTCTACTAAAGCTGTTTATTCCGTTCGCAAACTTTTTACAGGGTTTGCTATGGCCGCCTTTATACTCTGATAGCTAACCGTTATTATTGAAATAACTACTGCCAATAAAGCTGCAAGTACAAAAACCCAAATACCTATTTCAATACGATATGAAAAATCTTCGAGCCATCTGTTCATCGCAAACCAGCCTA
>QILY01000129.1 GCA_003232155.1 Maribacter sp. | reverse complement strand
GCAAAAGCATCCTAAGAAAAAGAGTAATTTAAAAAATGCGGTAATGCTATCAGGTATTGCTTTCGAGATGGGCGCCATTATATTTTTGGCTGCCAAGGGCGGTCTATGGTTGGACAGTCACTATCAAAATGAAAAAAGAATTTTTACTGCAATTGCCACACTTTTTGGTGTGGCAATTTCTATTTGGGTAGTTTTGCGGCAACTGAAACGAATAAAATATTGATGTCGAAAATTAATCCGCTTATACAATTCCTTATTTTTCTTGTAATTTCTTTAGGTATAGCATTCATAATTCATGTTACTGTACTTCAAAACACAGGATTACCCAAATACGGTGATAAGATTATATTGTCTTATGTTGTAAATGCAGTTCTTGCTGCTATTATTTATGCTTCCCTTTTTAAGTTCAAAGAAAAAATGAAAAACCAAATCGGTTTTTTATTTATGGCGGGCAGTTTTTTAAAATTTATTTTGTTTTTTATCTTTTTTTACCCCTTTTATAAAGCTGATGGTGAAATGAGCAGAATAGAGTTTGCCGCATTCTTTGTACCCTACATTTTTTGCCTTGTATTAGAGACTGTTTTCACCGCTAAAATGCTTAATAAGTTAGATTAAATTTACTTGAGCCTTAAATCCGCAAGTATGTTCGTAGCGAGAAGTTGAAATGTATGTTAGTATTGGTGTAGCACAGATTTGAACTCATAAACATAGCATTAGTTATGGTGAGACTCGAAAATAGAGCATTCCCAATAATGACGTGCAGTTCGGCTTCGCAGTAGAAGATACTTACGGATTTAAGGTTGAGGAATAAACATTTAAAATGCTTTTTTCTTTTTAGAATAATGGCGTACATTTGCACCGATTTTTAGAGACCGATATTTTGAGCAATATGTGCATACACGTTACAAAATTTCTTTTAGCTGCGGCTTTACTTCTAAGCGGCAATGCTTTCGCTAAAGAAAATGAGTCTTCAGACGACTCTAAAAAAGACCTCAAAACTGAGATTAAAGAGTATATCGCCCATCACTTGAAAGATTCTCATGATTTTTCATTGTTCTCTTATACAAATGAAGCGCATGAGCATAAATATGTTGGGTTTCCTTTACCGGTAATTTTATGGGATAACGGTTTAAAGATGTTCTCATCTTCTAAATTTCACCATGGCAAAACTTTAGCTGAGGTAGATGGTAATTACTACAAATTATATCATAGTAAAATATACAAGACAGATGCTGTTGGCACTATTAATTATGATGAAGAACACCATGCAACAAATGCCAAGCCTATTGATTTTTCAATTACCAAGAGTGTGGTAATGATTTTTATCACAGGTCTTTTAATGTTTTTCTTATTTAGAGGCTTGGCAAAATCTTATGCGAAGAACAACGGAATACCAACAGGTGTCGGTCGTTTTTTTGAACCTATAGTTTTGTATATAAGAGATGATATTGCAAGACCTAATATTGGTGAAAAAAAGTACAAAAGGTATATGCCATTTTTGTTGTCTATCTTTTTCTTTATTTGGTTTTTGAATATTTTCGGATTGACTCCATTAGGGGTAAACGTGACTGGAAACATTGCTATAACCTTTGCTTTGGCATTGTTAACATTCTTATTTACCAATCTTACAGGAACCAAGGATTATTGGATGCATATTTTTGACCCCTTAGGTGATACATTGCCTTGGTACGGTAAGTTAATTTTATATCCAATTTTGATTCCTATTGAATTGTTAGGATTATTTATAAAACCATTCTCATTATTGATTCGTTTGTATGCAAACATGCAAGCGGGTCATATTGTATTAATGAGTTTGATAGGTCTAATGTTTTTATTTAAGAGTTGGTTGGGTAGCCCATTATCATTTGGTCTTGCCTTTGCAATCTCTTTGATTGAGATATTGGTAGCTTTATTACAAGCATACATATTTACAATGCTTTCAGCTTTGTATTTTGGTTTTGCAGCGGTAGAGCATGATCATGCTGATGCACATTAAACTTGTCAGACTGAGTGCAGTCGAAGTCAATTCGATACGTAGGAATGACAGTAAGGTATTGAATTTTAATTTTTAAACTATATATTATGGAAATTCCAGTAATGGTAGGTGCAGGTTTAGTTGTAATTGGTGTTGGTATAGGTATCGGTAGAATCGGTGGTTCAGCTATGGATGCTATTGCACGTCAGCCTGAAGCTTACGGAAAAATTCAAACAGCTATGTTGATTGCAGCAGCGCTTATTGAAGGTATTGGATTTGCTGCATTATTTGCAGTATAATCCTAAATGATTTAAGTAATGGCTACAACGGTTGGTTGTAGCTGTTACTTTCTTTAAAAATTAAAAATATTTTAAAGTAAAAAAATGGAAAAATTATTAGAAGAATTTTCATTAGGACTGTTTTTTTGGCAAACCTTATTGTTTGGCTTGCTACTTTTCTTATTGTGGAAATTCGCTTGGAAACCTATTTTGAGTGCTGTTAATGACCGTGAAGAGGGTATTAAAGATGCCTTAGCTGCAGCAGAAGATGCCAAGAAAGAAATGCAAAATGTAACTGCGGATAGTGAGAAGTTATTAAAAGAAGCTCGTGCTGAACGTGAAGCAATGTTGAAGGAGGCACGTGAAATTAAAGACAAGTTGATTGCAGATTCTAAAGATCAGGCAAAAGTAGAAGGTGATAAAATGATCAAGCAAGCCCAAGCTGCTATTGAAAGTGAAAAGAAAGCGGCAGTTGCCGATATTAAATCACAAGTAGCTAACCTTTCAGTAGATATAGCCGAAAAAGTAATCAAAGAACAACTTTCTGATAAAAACAAGCAATTGAAATTGGTTGATGATTTATTGGGAGATATCAAATTGAACTAAGAAAGCATGAGCGATTCTAGAGCAGCCTTACGTTACGCCAAAGCAATTCTAGACCTAGCGGTCGAGAATAAGGCTACGGATGCCTTGGAGAAAGATATGCAAGCTATTGTTGGTACAATTTCTGGCAGTAATGAACTCCGTAAAATGTTGGCAAGCCCTGTAATTAAAGGTAGCGCTAAGAAAGAAGCTCTGTTGGCCATCTTCAAAGGAAGTCACTTGATAACTGAGGAGGCAATCTCTTTGTTGGTTGCCAACAAAAGAGTGGGCATGCTCAATGAAGTGGCCTTAAAATATATCATTCTAAACGAGAAGTTAAAAGGTCAAGATGTAGCTTATGTCACCACCGCAGTGCCTTTAACCGCAGATTTAGAAAAGAAGGTATTAGTACAGGTTGCTAAACTAACCGGAAATAAAGCATCCATAGAAAACAACATCGATGAAAGTATCATCGGTGGTTTTGTATTGCGTGTTGGAGATTTACAATATGATGCCAGCATCGCAAACAAGCTAAGCAATTTAAAAAGAGAATTTACAAATAGTCTATAACATTATATCTGACAAGAGACGTCTTGCGTCTTAGGTCTTGTATCTTATATTTAATTGAAATGGCAGGAGTAAAAGCAGCTGAAGTATCAGCAATTTTAAAGCAACAATTATCAGGGTTCGAAGCTACAGCTTCATTGGATGAAGTGGGAACAGTATTACAGGTAGGTGATGGTATCGCTCGTGTATACGGTTTGTCAAATGTACAGTATGGTGAATTGGTTGAGTTTGATGGCGGACTGAAAGGTATCGTTTTGAACTTGGAAGAAGATAATGTAGGTGTTGTACTATTGAGTCCGTCACGAGATGTGAAAGAAGGTTCTGTAGTAAAACGTACGCAGACGATCGCTTCTATCAATGTTGGTGAAGGTATTGTTGGCCGTGTGGTAAATACTTTAGGCGTTCCAATTGATGGTAAAGGTCCTATCTCAGGTGAAACGTATGAAATGCCATTGGAGCGTAAAGCCCCTGGTGTTATCTTTCGTGAGCCGGTAACTGAACCATTACAAACAGGTATTAAGGCAATTGATGCCATGATTCCTGTAGGCAGAGGCCAACGTGAGTTGGTGATTGGTGACCGTCAAACAGGTAAGACTACGGTTTGCATTGATACCATCTTAAATCAAAAAGAATTTTACGATGCAGGCGAGCCTGTATATTGCATATATGTTGCCATTGGGCAAAAAGCATCTACTGTAGCTGGTATTGCCCAGACTTTGGAAGATAAAGGTGCATTGGCCTATACTACTATTGTTGCTGCAAACGCATCAGATCCTGCACCAATGCAGGTATATGCCCCTTTTGCCGGCGCAGCGATTGGAGAGTACTTTCGTGATACGGGCCGACCAGCTTTGATTATCTATGATGACTTATCAAAACAAGCAGTTGCTTATCGTGAAGTATCCCTTTTATTAAGAAGGCCACCAGGGCGTGAAGCATATCCTGGCGATGTATTTTACCTTCACTCAAGATTATTAGAGCGTTCTGCAAAAATAATTGCTGATGATGGTATCGCTAAAAACATGAACGATCTTCCTGATTCATTGAAACCAATGGTAAAAGGTGGTGGCTCTTTAACGGCACTGCCTATTATTGAAACACAGGCAGGTGATGTATCCGCTTATATTCCAACAAACGTGATTTCGATTACAGACGGACAGATATTCTTAGAACAAGATTTATTCAACCAAGGTGTGAGACCAGCGATTAACGTAGGTATTTCAGTATCCCGTGTGGGTGGTAATGCCCAGATTAAATCAATGAAAAAAGTAGCGGGCACATTGAAATTGGATCAAGCGCAGTTCCGTGAATTGGAAGCTTTTGCAAAGTTCGGTTCTGATTTAGATGCTGCTACTTTGAATATAATTGAAAAAGGACGTCGTAATGTTGAAATTTTGAAGCAAGCACAGAACGATCCTTTTACGGTAGAAGACCAAGTAGCAATTATTTACGCAGGTTCTAAAAACTTGTTACGTGATGTTCCTGTAGGAAAAGTAAAAGAATTCGAGATTGATTTTATTGAGTTCTTGAATGCAAAGCACAGAGATGTATTGGATACGTTAAAGTCTGGAAAACTAACGGATGAAGTGAC
>QILY01000127.1 GCA_003232155.1 Maribacter sp. | reverse complement strand
AGATAAATTACCTATCCAATTGGTATAGGGTTGCCTACCTAATGCGACCAATTCTATTACGGTCATGTTTTTAGAAGCGATAGGTTCAGTTAAAACTATACTTAGTATTGAAGCCAGTTCTACAGATTTATAGCTTTCAAGTGATTTTTCGTGAATTTTAATTTCTCCTGATAACTTAGGCTGAACTTTACCTAAAGTGCGTAATAAGGTTGATTTTCCAATACCATTTATACCTATGATAGCCATTAATTCACCTTTTGAAAGCTCAAAATTGATGTTTTCTGCAACCGTAGTTTCCTGTTTTTTAGCTGTATAACCAATGGACAGGTTTTCTACATTTAAGGCGATATGTTTTTCTGATGAGTTTATGAGTTTAGGTTTTTTACGTTAATTATTGAATTCAAAACACCATTTTTCTTTTACGCACCAATAACCAAATTACAATAGGTGCACCTAAAATACTAGTGATAGCATTAATTGGGAGCACGTTTGCTGAATTTGGCAATTGTGCGACGGTATCACAGAATAACATCAAAATACCGCCATATATCAATACTGCCGGGATTAAAATTTTATGATTTGTAGTATCAAATATTTGTCGGGTCAAATGAGGTACTGCCAAGCCTATAAAAGCAATAGGGCCTGCAAATGCAGTAACACTGCCTGCCAACAAACCTGTAGCTATAATAATTATATACTTCGATTTTTTTAGGTTTACACCTAAGCTTTGCGCATAATTTTCACCTAGTAAAAAAGCATTTAAAGCCTTGATAGATAGTACGCTGAGTATAACCCCAATTAAAATAATAATAAATAGTACTAGTAATTGATGCCATGATAAATTACCTACACTGCCAAAAGACCAATAAATATATTGCTGTAAATTTTCAGCATTTGAAAAGAAAGAAAGCACACTTACTATTGCAGCGGTAATACTACCGAACATCAGACCAATAATTAGTAAGGTCATAGTATCTTTTACTTTTGAAGCTACAAGCATTACCACCAAGAGTACTAAAAAACTACCTATACTTGCTACAACGACTAAAGAAATATCATTGATCAGCCCAAAAGCAACTGCACCGGAAAGTAATGAAGAGCCCATAATCAATAATGCAGCTCCTAAGCTAGCCCCAGAACTAATGCCCAATACAAAAGGGCCTGCCAATGGGTTTCTGAACAAGGTTTGCATTAACAATCCGCTTAAGGCGAGTGAGCTTCCTACCAGAATAGCGGTAAATGCTTTGGGTATTCTATAATCCCATATAATATATTCCCATGAAGTATTGCTTATCTCTCCTCCAAATATAGAAGCCACTGTATCGGAAAAAGGAATCGTAACTGATCCTAAACTAATGTTCAAACCAAATACAGCTATTAAGGCCAATAGCAATAACACAAAAGAAAGACGATATGTTTTTTGGTTTTCCAATTATTTCAATGGCTTAAAAAATAGAAGTGTATGGTCGGGCAATAATTCAGGATGAAAGATATAGATAAGGTCTTTTAGTACCAAGTCTGGTCGTTGGGGGGCGAGTTCATAATATAGCAATCCGCCAGTAACACCTTTGGAAATAGTATTGGAATATACTTTTTGAGTACTAAAAGCCTCAAATTTTTGGTAATGGCGGTTTGCCAGTTTCATTTCATCATAAGAGACCAGCATTGATGGGTTAAGCCAAAAATCGGCTTTTTCGGCAATATCTAAAACAGATTCTATACTCACTGCTATTCCCCCGGTTTCTTGGGTGTCTTTCCATAAATAATTGGTTTGGGCGTCTTTTAGAAACTGGGCCATCCAACTTTTGCCGCCAGCTACGTGCCATACGTCTTTATATAACCCGCCAATGAGCACCGTAGGTTTTGAACTTGCTTTTAATGCTAGTTTTTTGGTTTTATTATATGAGGCTTCAATATTTTTGAACAACTGCTCAGCTTCTTTTTCTTTATGGAAAAAAGGGGCGAAAAATTTAATCCATTCCGCTTTTCCAAGAGGGCTTTCTTCTGTCCAATCCCCATTATAAACTACAGGGATCATCGACCGTTTTAAAGTTTCATAGGTTTTGTTCTGATTGTTCATGCCAAAACCGACTACAACATCAGGATTTAGAGATAATACCAACTCTGTATTTATATTTTCATTATTGCCCAACTCTTGAACAGCTCCATCATCAATACGCTTTCTTGTTTTTTCCGAGGATATCAATGCCGTTTTCGGAAACCCAACTAATGTATTTTCAACGCCCAAAGCATCAAGCGCAGAAATATGTGTGGTAGAAGTAACAATAATGCGTTCTACGGGTGTGGTTATAATAGCGTCATATTCATCTTTGTTTAATGTTATTGTAGATAGCTTTTCTCTAGGGATTAAGGCATAGGTGAAAGAAGTAGCTGCACCGGGCCATGGAGAACATAGTTTTATTATTGTAAGGCCCAATGCTGATTTTTCTACAGAAAACCCTTTAGCATAAGATATAGTCGTTGCTTTTGAAGTTTTAGATATTGGTAGAATATCTTTTTTCTCCTCCTTGCATCCTAAGAAAATAGATGCAATAGCAATAAATAGTATTTTTTTCAATTCTAAATATTTGTTGGACGTCAAAAGTAATATTATTTAATCTTTAGGTTTAAAGATTAAACAAAATGTTTAGTTTTGCATCGAATTTTGGTTTTCATTACTTTATAAGTAATGGGATTAAAAGGGAATCTGGTGAAAATCTAGAACTGTTCCCGCAACTGTAAGTTTATGCCAAACTATGTTTGGCACCTAGTTTAATTAGGGCCTTATTTACTTCTTAGCCACTGCTTGTTTATACAGGTGGGAAGGCAAAATAAAGTTAAACAAGTCAGGAGACCTGCCAAATTCAAACAACTATTGTTAAACTTTCGGGATAGAAGTTTGCGTATGGGTACAGACATACTATTCGCTCGATTAGAGATTAAAAAAATGAATAAAAGCTTTATTTCGCTTTGCGCTACCGCATTGGTATGTACGGGCATTGCTGCACAATCCTTTGGCGCCGATCAGGACAAGGCGCAAAATGATTCTATTAAAGTCCAACAACTGGATGAAGTAGTGGTAAGTGATTCACGTTTTGCATTAAAACGAGAAAACTCTGGTAAAACAGTTATCAAGATTACGGCAGAAGAGTTGGAACGCAAACAAGGCAGAACCGTAGCTGAAATCATCAACACAAAAAGCGGTATCGAAATTGCAGGAAGCCGTGGTAGAGACGGAGATGTTTTAGGTGTTTTTGTCCGTGGAGGTAGAGGAAGACAGGTATTGGTGTTAATTGACGGTATCCGTGTAACCGACCCATCTTCTTTTTCACCCCAGTATGATCTACGTTTATTATCTAGCGGAAATATAGAATCTATTGAAATTATCAAAGGAGCCTCAAGTACCTTATACGGCACCAATGCCGCTACTGCGGTTATCAATATTACGACCAAAAAAAGTTCTGATAAAAAGATTGCGGGTAACTTTGAGTCAACTATAGGCACCAATCAGACAACAGAGAATCAGCATTTTAATTTTAGAAGTTTTACCAACAGGGCTTCGGTAAATGGGACTTTGAATAAGTTCACGTATAGTATTGGTGTTTCTAATCGATATTCAGATGGACTTTCAGCAGCTGTGACACCAGAAAATGAGGAGGATACATTTTCACAATACAGTACTGATCTGCGGCTAGGATATAACTTTTCAAATAATTTTTCGATTTCGATTTTCGGAAACAAAACAAAATATAATACTGAGTTTGATGCTTCTTTTGCAGAAGCTCCCAACCGATTTAAACAAGATCAAGAAAGGGTGGGTCTTTCATCAACCTTAGTATACAGCGAAAAGGGCTCATTACAGTTAAATACTTCTTATTCTGATTTTACCTCGGACTCCGAAAGTTCTTTCGGGGAAGGTACTGCCAACGGAAGAAGTCTGTTTTTAGAGTTGTACAATAAGTATATTATCGCTGAAAAATGGCATACTGTCTTGGGTGTTAGCTACAATAGGGATGAAGCTATTTTTAGCCAGAAGACCGAATTTACTATTATTGATCCTTATGCGAATGTTGTCTTTGTATCTGGTATGGGGTTTAACCTAAATGTTGGAGGAAGGTATAATACCCACTCAGAATATGGAAACAAGTTTGTTTATAACGTAAATCCGTCTTATGCCTCTTATGCCACTTCATACATTACACCGGCACTTACACAGCTATTTGGTGATTTTGGTGCCAATCCGGATTTGATACCTGAGGAAAATAGAACTATAGAGGGAGGTTTGGAGTATGCAATAAACGATAAGTTAAGAATAGGTGCTGTATATTTTGATAGGAACGAAAAAGATAGGTTTGGCTTCAATCAAGATTTTATGACTATAAATATATCTGATGAGATCGATGTAAACGGGATAGAGGTCGAAGTATTCTGGCAACCGAATTCTGAGGTAGAAATTGCTGCTAATTATACCTTTACGGAACGTAAAGGCGATAATGCTATACGAATACCCAAACATAAGTTTAATGCTTCCTTAGGTTACAATTTCACCAAAAAAACGTTTGGTTCTATTTCATATGCGTTTACGGGAGAGCGATTGGATACAGATTTTAGTACGTCTACAGATGTTTCTTTGGAGTCTTTTTCGCTATTTAATTTATATTTCGGACACCAAGTAATCGATAATAAATTACGTGTTTTTTTAAGTATAGATAACCTACTGAATAAAGAGTATACTGAAGTTTTAGGTTTTACCACAAAAGGTACAAACGCTCGTATAGGCTTTAGTCTTAGTCTTTAACCCAGATTATACATTAGAAAATTCTCCAAGCCTTTTTAATAGATTGTAATTTGTATGATTTATTGTATAATAGGGAGTTGATCAACATACATATTGTCTTTCATAGGGGTGAACATTTTTGAGCTGGTCATGATTTTAATGGGAATTTTGACTGTAAAATCAGTTTTACCTGTTCCTGTTATTTCTGCTATTGCCCTTGCCAATAAAGGTTCGTTTTGGTCTCCTAAAATACCCAGATTTGATAGATCTTCTTCCAATTCAATATCAGGTACCAACCCAGCGGTATAATCTGAAAAACCATCGGCATTCTCGTTTCTTCCAATTAAAGGTTGTATGGCCCAAGTATTACCTTGTTTTATTCTGTTTACCCTTTCAGGGCTGTATACATAAGGCCCAGAAGGGTTTCTTCTATCATCAACCATTGTTATTGAAAATTCATTTTTACCTCTTGTGGTTTCACCAATATGAATAATATCCAAATAGGGTTCAAGACCATTGATTACCAATTCACTGGCCGATGCAGAGCTATTGGTAGTCAACACATATACTTTGGTCAAATTTAATGTATTGATTGCAGTGCCTGACCTTGTTTTATTGGCGAAAAACCTGCTTACACTAATATCTCTATCATCTAATATTTTTTGATATTTTGAATTGTATCTTGCCTTTAGAAATACATCGTTGGTATTTGTACCATAGATCATACTTGATAATAGGGTAGCGGTATTAACAGAACCTCCTGGGTTATAACGCATATCTAAGACCAAGTCAGTAACACCGCTAGAGTTAAAACTACCAAATACTTGATTCAGTTCTTCATCATATTCATTGGTAAAGCCATTGTAGACCAAATAACCTATTTTTTTTCCGTTGATTTCGAATATTTTATCTAAAAAAACGGGATTTTCTGCGAGACCTTCTTGTTTGGT
>QILY01000067.1 GCA_003232155.1 Maribacter sp. | reverse complement strand
GAAGCTTTTAAGGCAAAGTATAAGAATGAGAGTCCGGATAGGGGTATTCAAACCTTGTTTAGGGTCACCCTTAAAAATCATTTAACTTTAAGTGATATAGCAGATACCAAAGCTAATATCTTACTTTCAGTAAATGCAATTATCATTTCTGTTGTATTGTCTAACCTTATTCCAAAATTAGATAATCCATCTAATGGGTATTTGATTTATCCTACTGTAATCTTTATTGTTTTTAGTGTTGTGTCAATGATATTAGCTGTTTTAGCTACTAGACCTAATGTAACCAGTGGGAAATTTACAAAAGAAGATGTAAAAAATAAAAAGGTGAATTTGCTGTTTTTTGGAAATTTTCATAAAATGAAATTATCAGATTATGAGTGGGCCATTCAAGAACTGGTAAAAGACAAAGAATACATATATACCAGTTTGACCAAAGACCTTTATTTTTTAGGATTGGTGTTGAACCGGAAATATAAAATATTAAGATCTACCTATACCATATTCATTATAGGCATTGTGGTTTCAGTAATAGCCTTCGCTATTGCTTTTCATTATTTTGCCCCCGAAAGAATGAGGTAATTATTATATTACCTTAAATCTGCAAGAGTGTTCGTGTATGTTAGTATTGGCGTAGCGCAGAAAAAAGTAACGCAGACATATCACTTGTTATGGTGAGTAAGTTTTTACGAGCATTCCCAATAATGATGTACAGTTTGGTTTTGCAGTAGAATACTTTTGCCGATTTAAGGTATTATGCTTTCAGCTCTTCCATAAGGTCTTCGTAAGTATACGTTTTTTTAGATGTCTGGTCTTTTTTGTATAGAATTTCAGCACGAATTGCTTTTAATCCGGCAATGCTCTGAAGGCCCTCTAATTCTACAATTTCAACCTTTCCTGTAAAATACCCTTTCGATTTTAAAAATTTTATATATCTCAGATATTCTAATTCATCGCTTTTTTGAGAATATACAATGACCATTTTACCTGTTTGGGTCAGACGTTCATTGGTTCCTTTCACAAAAGACTTGTCAATACGTTTTTTAATGATCTCATAGCGGGCATTATAGGTGCCATCTACATCAAAACGTTTTTCATCCATTCGAAAACGAATAGATAGTGACGTATTATGAACTAAAATCAAAGAAGCAACATCAAGAGGTACTGCAAGTTCTGGTTTTAATGCATAATGGGTGTTTTCCATGTCACACATTACCTGTAATTGCCATAAACGAAGGTTATTTAAATATATAGGGGCATAATTTCTATCACCTGCAATGGCGCCGCCTATATACATATTATGCTCTACACCATCAGTTTTATATCGTTCAAAATAATGCGGAAACATTGCCTGCGATTCTTCTTGTTTTTTATCTATTAGTGAAGCTAACTTTTTATTGATAATCATCACACTTTCATCATAATTCTTACGATGATCGTAGTATGATTTTGTGTTCTCATCAATACCAGATTCATAATCGGCAATCAATTCTGCCATATTAGCATCTTCTTTTTTCAGATGCTCAAATACTGGATTTATCTCATCTACCACAAAATTAAAAATAGACTGTTCACTGTTGGTGTGTAATGTTTCTTTAATAGTATCAATATGGCTGTTTACCCTATAAATAAGCTCCTCATAAATGGGTAGGGCATTCGTGTCGAATGCTTTTTGAAGCAAGCTGTTCACATCGGTCAACTGAATCATTAGATCACGCTGAATAGCTACATTATGGGCTTTTGACGAATCTTTGATATCTATTTGACCATAAAGTGGACTAACATCTTTAAATACAATTTCTCTAAACGATGGGTTTTGATCTTGCAAACCATCTTTGATAAACCTTTTGGCTTCTTCTTCAAACTTCCAATATACTGATGAATGTACTGAAGTGCATTCATGTTGTATGATCGCATCTATTAAATTTTCTTCCTCAATCTTTGATCTAAGTACTGCCGTAACAATGTAAGGCATAATATCATCAAGCTTATTAGCGTTGACACTATTGAGTTCCCCTTTTTTTGTAGAGGTCAATTCCAACACTCCCAGCAATTTTCCCTTGTTGGCAATAGGTGCGTATATGGCACTCTTATAACCTTCTTTTTTTAAATTTTTATAAGGCGACATTCCATTATACATCTCATAATATTTATCAACATCTGATATCGCAAAATATGAACTGTCTTCTAATAACGTTTTATATGAATCTGGGCATAGGGTCTGTTCACACGAAGCTGTTTCATTATCCTGTAAAATAACACTGGTCATACCCGTACCATGTACTTTTTCAAACTGTTCTTCTTTTGTGTTATAAGCTGTAAAACCTACGTGTATATCTTGAAGGTTAAAAAACGATTTGAATGTTTCATGAAGTTCTCCCATGAAATTATCACTGCCCCATTTATCATTAGCTATAAGGCTCGACTTTATTTTAGAGATAGTATGTTCGGCGGTAACATCAAACATATTAGAAATCACAAAACCTTTTGAGATAAAACTATTTGGTGGAATCTTCTCTTTCCACAACTCTAAATTATCAAAATCTTCTAAAAGCTCATCAACATCATCTTGGGTCAGTTCTTTTGCGCGCTCTGTAGGAAGCATTTCAATAAAATCAGCATTATACAAGATGCGATAATGCTTCATTACCCCATTAGTATCAGGAATATCATAAAAAAACGGCCTCTTAAAATCTAAATTAAACCCGTAATAAAAATTAAGAATAACAACACATGGAACAACATACATTTCTTGTTCTGACATTTCACGCATTTGAGGCACAAAATCGGGCCCTGCGTTTTCAATAATTTTCTGAAAACGTTTCGAAGAATTAAAAACTATATTATTGTAGGGCAGCGATGCCGTTTTTATTTCATTATTGGTCAACACTTCAGAAAAACTATCCTGCAACATTGTTTTAATTATCTCTTCATGTTTTTTAAGGAGTGAAGCATCAGCAAACCCATCTCTTAATTCTGGGTAAGGTGCCTGTGCATCTATAATGTACTGAGCATTCTTTGCAATAAAATCATTATCGCTTTTGGCCAAAAGATCATATTGCTCCATTAGTTTATTAAAACTAATGAGTGATTGTAATGGCGAATCAATGTTAGCATCTTTTTTCATACCCTAAGTCAGCCGTTTTTCAATGTGTAAAGTTACAAAAGATAGCGGCAAAATTTTGTTAAAGGAATCCTTATATATTAGCTTCTTTTTTTAGATATTTATAGAAATTTCGCCTATGTCATCAAAGTTTCGATTATCAAGAGCGTATGAAAATGCTAAAGTGTTGCCTTTTGATGACGCTTCAAAGTTTATTCTGTTCAGTGATTGTCATAGGGGAGACAATAGTTTTGCCGACGATTTCGCCAAGAACCGCAACATATACTTTCATGCACTAAAGCACTATTTCAGAGAAGGCTTTCAGTATTGTGAGTTAGGTGACGGTGACGAACTATGGGAGAACCTTCGTTTTGAATCCATTTTCGAGGCACATAAAAATGTATTCAAACTATTGCGTGAATTTCACCTAGATAATCGTTTACATATGATTTGGGGCAACCATGATATGGTTTACAAAGACCCCAACTATGTAAAAAAACATCTTTCAAGTTATTTTGAACCTATTGAAGAACGTGATAAAGAACTTTTTGAAGGAATACAGTATAACGAGGGGATAGTCTTAAAACATAAAAATACCCAGCAAGAGCTTTTCTTGACCCATGGCCATCAGGCTGATTGGTGGAACTACACTTTTTGGCGCATAGGTCGTTTTTTAGTACGTGTACTTTGGAAACCCCTACAGGTTTGGGGTATTGCTGACCCAACTAGTCCTGCTAAAAATTACAAAGAATTAATTAGAGTTGAGAAACGTATTAAAAGATGGATTCTCTCAAAAAATTTACTCATCACCATTATTGGGCATACCCACAGACCTCGTTTTCCTGAGCCAGGAGAAATTCCGCTGTTTAATGATGGAAGTTGTGTTCACCCAAGAAGTATTACCGGCATAGAAATTGAAAAAGGCACTATTTCTCTCATCAAATGGCAGATTGCCACTAAAGATGATGGTACACTACAAATTGTACGTATACTATTAGAAGGTCCTGAAAAGTTGAGCAATTACACTAGAGACTAGCCAATTTATATTTAAAACTCAAATACAAGTGTCAAATTCAAAAAGTAAAACGTAATGAGTAAACCATCACAAAAAATTACAGAATTAGGGTTGGTACTACCTCCTGCCCCACCACCGGCCGGATTATACAAACCTGTATTGGTCGTTGATAATTTTCTCTATATCTCAGGGCAAGGACCTATGAATACTGATGGTTCTTCATATATTGGTCGTGTTGGGGATACTCTTGGTGTAGAAGAAGGTATACTAGCAGCAAGGCAAGTAGCACTAACCATGCTGGCCACCATTACCACACATTTTGGTGATATTGACCGCATTAAACGTTTAGTCAAAACTTTGGGCATGGTCAATTGCACACCTGATTTTGGCGATCAACCTCTGGTAATAAATGGTTTTAGTGAATTAATGTCTGATATCTTTGGCCCCGATAATGGTGTTGGGGTGCGAAGTGCTGTTGGCATGGTGCTTCCTAGTGGTATTGCTGTTGAAATCGAAGCTATGTTTGAACTTCATAAATAATCTATGTCTAAAAGCTCTTGGTACACCCTAAATGATTCAAGTGGAGTGAACTCGCCTTCGTTGTTGGTATATCCTGAACGTATTGAAGAAAATATACGTGCCATGATATCGATTGCGGGTAGCGTTTTGAACTTACGCCCACATATCAAAACGCACAAAATGGCCGAAATTGTGCAAATGCAACAACGCCATGGTATTCAAAAATTCAAATGTGCTACCATTGCCGAAGCAGAATTATTGGGGCAATGAGACATTTTATTGGCAATGCAACCTGTAGGTGCCAATATACATCGGTTTTTTAGTTTGATGGAAAAGTATGCCGAATCACACTTTTCTACCCTAGTGGATAATACAGTTACATTGGCCGAAATCACTCAAATGGCATCCGAGAGGAATACAATTATCTCCCTGTATTTAGACATCAATTCAGGAATGGATAGAACGGGCTGTATTCCCAATGAAACTGCTGTTGATCTGTACTGTTCTATGGAAAAAAATGCGAATATAAATGCTAGAGGCTTACATGCCTATGATGGCCATATTCGAAATACTACTATTTTAGAACGTACTCAAGTGTGCGATACTGCTTTTAATAAAGTACTTAAACTGAAAGGTGCCATAAAAAAAAGAGGGGTTGTTATACCAAATATCATTGCTGGTGGATCCCCAT
>QILY01000210.1 GCA_003232155.1 Maribacter sp. | reverse complement strand
CCGCGCCGATGGTACTGCTACACCAAGTGGGAGAGTAGGAAGCCGCCTTCCTCGAAAGCCCCTTCACGTTACGTGAAGGGGCTTTTTTTATATGGCAAAGTCAAAAACCACCAAAAAGAAAAGGGATCATCAAATATTATTAATCGAACTTAGGTTATCATTTTAGGATAAGATACTTGTCGAGTTATTCTAAAAACAGGAGCCCGATACAATATTGTATCGGGCTCCTGTTTTTGTATAGTGTTAAGAGGATAAGTTTATTATTTTCCTTTTAAACTTGTATAAAAAATTTCCCGTAATCGTTCAGGGCTTATATAGCCAGAACCAAATTTTTCGTCATAAGCCTTTGAGAGAGAAGCATCAGTCTTAACATCCTCTAAAGAGGCATTGGCATCAATTGCGCCTTGTACCTTTATTTTGATATTTTCAAGCATGGTAACATAAGCTTTTAGTTCTTTCTTATTGGAAGGTCTACCATGACCCGGAATAATCTTGGTGTCTTCATTAATAACCATTAATGCTTTTTTATGGGCTCCAATATAACCATTGACACTGCCACCACTTTTCAAATCAATATAAGGATAGCGACCTGAAAAATAGGTATCTCCCATATGTAATACATTATTTTGCATAAAATATACTATGGCATCCCCATCAGTATGTGCATTATGTACATGAAAGGCCATTATAGTCTCATCACCATCATAAAAGGTGATATCATCAGAAAAGGTAACTTCAGGAAGCATTTTTGCAAAATATTCTGATGTTATTTCTTTTTTATCAAGCTTTGCTTGCTGATTTGCCTTAATACGATCTCTGACATTGTCATGAGCTACTAAAGTAACTGCATCAGAATTGAATTTCGCATTTCCACCAGAGTGATCCCCGTGCATATGGGTGTTGAATAAAGTGGCAATTGGTTTATCTGTCAATTCACTTATGGCAGTTTTGATTTTTTCACTCAATATATCGAACTGGTCATCGATCATAAATACATTGGTATCACCAACATAAATACCAATATTACCCCCTTGCCCCGTGAGCATGTATACATTTGTAGAAAGAGTATCAACAGTAATAACCACTTCTTTTTGTTGAGCGTATGAAAGAGTAGTGTAAAAAAATGCTAGTAATAGTGTAAAAAAACAGTTTTTCTTTTTCATGATTTTATTTCTTAAAATATTTCGATTTTCAAAGGTAAGATAAACATCATCAATTGGTTGCAAAAAAAAGGTTTGGGGCTTATCTTTGCATCCCAATTAAAAAGCAATAATGAAAACCGCGGTCAGCATGGCGAAAAATAGGAATTGGTCCTTATTTATTGCCGATTTTAAAGAAATAACCAAAGTGAGGTTGGCAGTCAGCGTGGTTTTTTCTTCTTTGGCAGGCTACCTTCTTGCGCCAGGCCATATTGATATTGTAGCACTTCTTTTGTTGGCTTTCGGTGGGTATTGTATGGTAGGTGCTTCAAATGCCTATAATCAGATTATAGAAAAAGATTTAGATGCTTTAATGGACCGTACCAAAAACAGACCTATACCAGCAGGTAGAATGTCTGTTGATAAAGCATTGGCTATAGCGATTACGCTTACCGTATTAGGTATTGTTTCATTGTATTATCTCAATGCACAAACGGCGATGTTCGGGGCAATTTCCATTTTTTTATATACCAGTGTATATACACCATTAAAAACTAAAACCCCACTTTCTGTTTTTGTAGGTGCCTTCCCAGGAGCTATTCCTTTTATGTTAGGGTGGGTGGCAGCAACCAATGATTTTGGTATTGAACCGGGTACATTGTTCATGATACAGTTTTTTTGGCAATTCCCACATTTTTGGGCATTAGGGTGGATGCTGGACGATGACTATAAAAAAGGCGGTTTTAAAATGTTGCCTACAGGTAAAAAAGATAAGGGTACAGCTTTACAAATTATAATGTATACGATATGGATGTTGGTTATTTCCGTTATTCCTGCATTTGGTATTACAGGGGATTTACATTTATCTATTGTAGCAGCCGTATTAGTATTTTTAATGGGATCGGTAATGTTGTGGTTTGCCTTTAAGTTATATGAAAAGCGCAATAACGCTGCCGCTAAAAAATTGATGTTGGCCAGTGTAAGTTATATTACCTTAATGCAAATAGTTTACGTAATCGATAAATTTATTTAGAAAAAAATAAAATGGATTTAACACAAGGCACAGATAGAGAAAAGCAAGATAGGTCAAAAAAGATGATGCTCTGGTTTGGCATAATAAGCCTGCTCATGGGTTTTGCGGGGTGGACGAGTGCCTACATTGTAAGTAGCTCAAGGGAAGATTGGATTCGAGATTTAGAACTGCCCTCATCTTTTTATATAAGCACGGTACTTATTCTAATAAGTAGTCTAACCTATATTTTGGCTAAAAAAGCAGTGTTGAATATGAATTCAAAACTTGCAACTACAATGTTGTTGGTAACCCTTGGTCTGGGTATAACCTTTATTGTATTACAGTTTTTGGGTTTTCAGCAAATGTTGGCTAATGGATATTATTTTACGGGCCCTACCAGCAGTATTAAAATGTCATACATATTTTTAATAGCTGCCGTACATATTGCCCATGTAGTTGCAGGGTTAATTTCTTTACTGACAGTTTTATATAATCAGATAAAAGAAAAATATACTTCTGAAGAATACTTAGGAATGTCATTAGGAGCTACTTTTTGGCACTTTTTAGGTCTTTTATGGTTGTATTTGATTTTGTTTATGTCTTTTGTAAAATAAATTGAATATAAATTGGTTTTGATACCGATTCAGCTTTTGTAAAGCCAAAAAGAAATGTAAATTTGTGAAAATATTAATAACATTATAGTTATATATGGATTCTACGGTAACAACAGGTTCAGAAGAAAACGTTTGGGGAGGTGGTAACCAACCTTTAGGTGCAAGTTATGGTAAATTGATGATGTGGTTTTTTCTCGTATCCGATGCCCTTACTTTTTCAGGTTTATTAGCTGCTTACGGTTTTTCTAGATTTAAATTTATTGAAACATGGCCTATCGCTGATCAGGTTTTTACGCATGTTCCTTTCTTTCATGGTAATTTTCCCATGTATTATGTAGCATTCATGACGCTTATCTTGATTATATCGTCGGTAACTATGGTATTGGCAGTAGATGCAGGTCATAACAACAAAAAAAATGCAGTTATATGGTATATGTTTTTGACCATTATTGGCGGTGCAATATTCGTCGGATCACAAGCCTGGGAATGGGATACTTTTATTAAAGGGGATTATGGAGCCCTAGAAACCAAAGGAGGTAGAATATTACAGTTTGTAAAGGCAGATACAGGAGAAAGAGCAGGTATAGCAGATTTTTCTAAAACAATTGCAAGCGAACGTGTAGATCATGAGAGAAAGAATGGGGTCTGGTTTTATGACGGAGAAGAATTACCCTCGTATTCTTTAAATGAAGTGATAGAGGGTTTTAAAGCTGATTCAAATATTTTAATACGTACCGAGCAGATTAATGAAGAAAATGAAAAAGTAGTGCTTTCTAGGGCTGAATCATTGGCGAAACTGAAAGACGCGACCCAAGTAGTTGAAGGAGCTAATCTAATTCATAATGAATACGGTAGTCGATTGTTTGCTGATTTCTTTTTCTTTATCACTGGTTTTCACGGTTTTCACGTAACATCAGGTATAGTAATCAATTTGATTATTTTCTTTAATGTCATTTTAGGCACCTATGAAAAAAGAGGACATTATGAAATGGTAGAAAAAGTAGGCTTGTACTGGCACTTTGTAGATTTGGTTTGGGTATTTGTATTTACTTTCTTCTACTTAGTATAATTTTATTTTCATTCCCGCTTAAGGAGGGAATCTATATAACCTCATAACGAAAACTAGTAACTAATAACCAGTAACGAATACATAATGGCACACGCACACAAATTAGAAATTTTCAGGGGGCTTGTAAAATTCAAGTCCAATGTTCAGAAAATATGGGGAGTATTAGTTTTTTTATGCATCATTACTGCCATTGAGGTAGTTCTAGGTATTATTAAACCAGTATCTCTTATAGGTACTACTTTCTTAGGGATGAAAATTTTGAATTGGATATTCATTATACTAACTTTAGTAAAGGCCTATTATATCGCATGGGATTTCATGCACCTTAGAGATGAAAAACCATCATTAAGAAGAGCTATTGTTTGGACACCTATTTTCTTAGTACTTTGTTTGATATTCATATTACTATTTGAAGCCGATTATATTTACAATGTTTTTAAAGATAGAGATGTACCCTGGAATTTCTAACGTATTGAACTGAATTAGACTTTTTGTTTGGCACCGAGCCCGCCTGCCATGCCTACGGCAGGTAAACCGGACGGGCAGGAATTTCGGCTTTTGTGCCGTAATGAAAA
>QILY01000201.1 GCA_003232155.1 Maribacter sp. | reverse complement strand
ATACATAAAAGTATTGGTTTGAGTTTACAAAAATTAAAAAATGTAAAGAATTAGGTTTACTCATAGCGTGTTTCCTTAATTAAAGCCAACGTTCTCGGCTATGAGTAGTTGCGGGGGTTAGCACTTAACTTTGCAAGTACGCACCAAGCTGAAAATCCTCGTGGATTTTCAGAAGTAGGCGAGAACAAGCAATTACTTATAGCCATCCTAAGTTGGCAATAGTTTTTAGAAGCTGTACTTATCTTCTATTGATTTACTTATTCCAGATAAATCAGGGAAAACATCTCTTTCCGATATTCCTAGCAATTCAAGTTCTTTCCTGATCTTTGTTTTTGAATTTTTCTCTATTATAATTTTTGTCAGGTATTTATGATTGTCTTTAAAGTCAAGTATTCCATTAACTTCATTTCCAAAAATAGTAAAACACGATTTTTGACTCCTCATTCGTTCATCTAAAAGGTATGGGTAAATGGCAAGAGGGTAAAATTCCTTTTCGTAAGATTTGTAACTATGTTCAAAGTCCAAGTTTAAATACATTCGAAACAATTCATCAAGATTCAATTTCCCTTTTTCATCTATTAATTCTATTTTGGTAGCTTGTTGAGGGAAGTAAATACTTCCTGTTTGAACTGTTCCATTTGACAATTGACCTAGGACTGACTTGTTGTAATTATGTGGAGATAATAACCAAACAACAGAATCATCTTCTTTAAAATGACTGCCAGAAATTGAGAAATATAATGCTATTAATGCACTTTCAGTCCAATCTAATAATCTTGTTTGCATACCATAATGTTGCATAAGGAAGTACTTATTCCAATTATTATTGTTAATCCCTTTTTTATTTAAAAACATTTCAGCTTCACGAAAAAAAGAAGCCTTTAAATTACCTTCAATATTTATAACATCTTCATATATAGTCTCTTTTGTTAAATTATCATTTAATGAACCACCTCTTTTCCTGAATGATTTTGGAACGAGTGGTGTCCGGATTTTATTACTTCCCTCTCCTCTAAACCAAATATTCTTAATTTCGCTTGGAGTTGAAATAGTTGCAATTTTTTCATGCATTAAATTAATAAATTCTGAAACGGTTTTAGCTGGTTTTTCTTTATTCATTAATTTTATTTCAATTGTTAACGGTCTTGTATAAGATTAGTTGCGTTGTTTAAGTACCAAATTTAGCAAATACAAACCGAATAGAAAATCCGCGAGGATTTTCGTAAGTAGGCTAAAACCAAGCAATTAATTTTATACGGTGTTACCAAACGGTTTTATTTCCAATCTTTTAATTCATTCATAAATTCCTCTTTTCCAATTTTTCTACTCGTATATGATTGAATTAAATAAGGAAAACTGTCTTTGTCATATTTTTTATGAACTTTAATTTGTTCTTTTAATAATTCAACGCAATTTTGAAACTCAGTCCGATTAAATTTTGAGAAAGATTCCATTTCTCCTTCATAACCATTATGAGAATCTTTGAACTTAAAAGAGTTTTCCTCAACTTTAAATCGAGAAATCTGGTTGTAATAATAGGCTCTAACTGCGTCCATTGAAAAAATTCCATCGACTATAAGAATCATTTGAAATTCCGTAAAGACTAAAATTCCGATATGTTCCGAAAAATTACATCTAAACATTTTGAGAATCGTCTCCGATTTTCCAATTTCTTTATTAAGAGCAATATTTTCTCTCTTATTTAACTGAATATTGTTTTGCGAAAAATCAAATTCCAAAGGTTTCTTTTTTGTCGGTTTTTCCTTTGGAACACTTATCATTTCTTTTAATTCATTCAGGTCATAATTTTTCATTTTCGTAGCCAAACTAATGTCGTACTTGTTAAAAATCTTAAAACAAGGATGACAAAGTTGAGTTCCATCTTTTAGTTTCCCATATCCGAACATTGGTTTATTAAAAAGACCAATTTTTTTATCGCAATTAATGCACTTTGTTATTGCCATCTGCTTGTTTTCAACTGTTTGGTAACACGTATATATGTACATGTTTTTATCTTATGACACTAAAGTACTACTTTTTTCAGAACCCAACAGTAGTAGGGCTTAGAAAGTTATTTCATATAGTTTATTTAGTATATCATTTTAGCATCTTCGTCAAAATTGATATATAAAATACCTAAATGATATACAAAAAGTATAACTTTAGTTTTGACCAACATCGTGGCAAAGATGTAATCTTGCTGCGCTTTGAAAATAATCTAGACCTTCGAAAAGCTCCGCGGTTTCGATTTCCGTCCGCTAAATGGAGCAGCACAAAAAAATCATGGTACTTGCCCGATTTACCTGTACTGCGCGATAAACTAAATCTGCAAGAAAAAACGGACGGTAAAAAAAGATGGACGGTATAGCGCCGCAAAACCAGAAAGCGTACTCACTAATGCACGAACAGCTTTCTTTAAAGGCATATAGTGCCAATACGAAACGTATGTATTTAGCGGAGTTTGCCCATTTATTAACCCGAATTATTCATGGATTTTTCGTTATGAAAAGTCAAAATGCCAACCTGCCTGCCGGCAAAGGCAGGTAGCACTGGAAAGCGCAGAAGTTTTTTAACGAAGGAACTGTAGCCCAATTTTAGCCTGTCCAGATTTTTAGTCGGGAAGCTGAACAAATTTCGTCCCGAGTACTCGGGATCAATTATAGCAGGTAGTTAGGCTTTGGAATAGAATATCCGTGAATAATTCAGGTTATTATCCTTGCTCTCAAAGGGTTCTCACAGCTTCCCTTATACTTTATAAAATTTTCTTGTATTATCTCGATAGTACTTCATGGATTTTATTCGCCTAAGAAAAACTCTGAAAATTTTGATGTGAATGAGTTTTTAGAGGATGCCCTATAAAATACAGATGCTTCTTACGGAACTTTTTTTTAGACGAAGTAGTAGTAATTTGGAGAAGTTCAGACCGAAAGATACATGCCATGGGCAACCTGCGCATACACCGTGGTACAGCACTTTCCTTAGGATGGATTAAAAATGATTGTTTGGGCTGCCCTAAATAAGCCTGTTTATGACTTACCTGATATTCCTGAATTCCAAAATCAAAGAATGGAAAAAAGTAAATACTGGTCCATTTGACTTGAATAGTAATTCTTTAACCCAGGTTATGCATTTGAAATTTGATACGGTAGCGATGAATTATCGGTGGGCCATGAAAAAAAGAACCTCGATTATTAAATACAAATTCTCCCCTATAATCATTATATTAGTTACTTCAATAACTTTAAGACTACTCGAAAATGAAAAAAGGACTACTCACCTCTGCTTGCTTGCTATTTGTTACTATTGGATTTTCTCAAACTACGGAAGAAACGGTCGCCGCCATTCAAAAAGAGGCTACTGAAAATTCACAATTAGAAAATTTAGCCCACGAACTTATGGATGTCATCGGGCCACGTTTGGTAGGCACTCCGCAAATGAAAAAGGCCAATGATTGGGCCGTTACTAAATATGCGAAATGGGGCATTTCTGCCGAAAATCAAGAATGGGGCAAATGGCGTGGATGGCAACGAGGCATTACACATATCGATTTGGTGTCTCCACGAGTAGTTTCTTTAAGTGGAATGCAGTTGGCATGGAGTCCTTCTTCAGGTAAAAAAGGTATTACTGCCCATCTGGTTACACTTCCTGAAATTGCTGATTCACTAGCATTTGTTAAATGGCTTCCTAATGTCAAAGGTAAATTTGTTATGGTTTCCATGCACCAACCTACAGGGCGCCCCGATTACAATTGGGAGGAATTCGCAACTGAGGAATCCTTTGAAAAAATGAAATCCGAGCGTGATGAGCTACAAAAAGCATGGCGGCAAAACATGAACAATACGGGTTACACAAGTCGTAATATCAACAAAGTACTTGAAGGGGCTGGAGCCGTTGGTATTATACAATCACGATGGTCAAGGGCTTTTGGAGCTAACAAAATCTTTAGCGCGGGCACAAAAAAAGTTCCTGCTATCGACCTGTCATTGGAAGATTACGGAATGTTGTACCGCATGGTCAAAAATGGAGTAAATCCTCAAATAAAAGTAGTCGCTGAATCTAAAGAACTAGGTACGGTTCCCACTTTCAACACGATTGCAACTATTCCTGGAAAAGAACTTCCTAATGAATATGTAATTCTCTCCGCACATTTTGATTCTTGGGATGGTGCTACCGGAGCCACTGACAATGGTACTGGAACCATTACCATGATGGAGGCGGCACGCATTCTCAAAAAGGTTTATCCGAACCCGAAACGCAGCATTATTATCGGACTTTGGGGCAGCGAAGAACAAGGTCTGAATGGTTCTAGAGCCTTTGTGGAGGATAACCCAGATATTGTAGCTGGACTTCAAGCTGCCTTCAACCAAGACAACGGAACAGGAAGGGTGGTCAATATTTCAGGACAAGGATTCTTGCATGCCTACGATTATATTGGTCGTTGGCTAGAAGCTGTTCCAAAAGATATTTCCAAACATATCGAAACCAATTTCCCTGGAAATCCCGCACGTGGGGGTTCAGATTACGCTTCTTTTGTTGCCGCAGGAGCGCCAGCTTTTTCTTTAAGCTCTTTAAGTTGGAGCTATTGGGACTATACCTGGCACACTAATTTGGACACCTATGATAAAATCGTTTTTGATGATGTGCGAAACAATGCGATACTAACCGCAATCATGGTCTATATGGCGAGTGAAGACGCTGAAAAAACATCTCGTGATAAAGCGATTTTAGGTATTAATCCTAGAACTGGTAAAAAGGGAGAATGGCCAGCGCAACGTTCGCCTCAAAGGAATGGTGGCCAAAATTGAGATATATTTTATTAATAGTTTGGTCAATTAGTCCGTGTTTTAAAATTTTTAACATACTTAAACGATGCTCCCATTGATAAGAGTGGAAAGTGAAGAATGAAAAGTGAAAAGCTAAAAACTTAAGATCTAGTTCCTACTTTGTAATGTTACCAACAATTGATTTTTAGGTCTTTATATTTTTACAAACAGACTTAAATGATGCTCTTATTAATAACTAATAAGCTTCTCTCAAATCGTCTTTGCGAGGAGCTACAATAGAAGACAAATACTAAAAGAAAGTTTATACGACGTGGCAAACTGTTGATATTCATCTAGATTTATAAACAAATTGCTTCGCCCAGAAAAAGGGCGCGCAATGACGTACCACCAACAAACATACATCTATGAAAACTGTAAAACTACTGCTCATTGCATTGCTTGTCCTTCCCCTGACCATGCAATCCCAAAGAAGAAAAAAGAAAACGACCACACCTACAATTACTGTTCAAGACAGTATGTTTCACGGGCTTAAATGGCGTAATATCGGTCCATTTCGTGGTGGGCGAAGTGTTGCCTCATCAGGAGTTGTAGGTCAACCTATGACCTATTATATGGGTGCCGTTGGTGGTGGTATTTGGAAAACCGTTGACGATGGCATCACTTGGAAAAATGTGTCGGACGGACATCTAAAAACAGGTACGGTCGGTTCGATAGCAGTATCGGAAAGTAATCCGAATATTGTCATTGCCGGTATGGGTGAACATGCAGCTCGTGGGGTCATGACTTCCATGGGTGACGGGGTTTATAAATCTACGGATGCCGGAAAAACCTGGAAACATATTGGTTTGGATAAAACCCGACATATTTCTGATGTTATCATCCATCC
>QILY01000241.1 GCA_003232155.1 Maribacter sp. | reverse complement strand
TAGTCAAATATAGAAAGATAAAAAATGAACAAGCTTTTTTTAGAACTTCTTTAACAAAATGTAACTTCAGACCAAGTACACGACAATTTTTATTTATATACTTAATGAATAGCTTCTTGTCTGCCTTTGAAAACGCCACACCACTTATTTGCGTTTTTGTGCAAATACAGCTATTCCACCAGCAAGCATAAATAACAAGGAAAACATTAAGAGTCGTTTCATTTTAATCGAAGTTTTAGGTTTTATAATTCAAATTTAAAACGATCCTTAATATTTAGAGAATTTTAATCTGTGAACGCACTTTATTAGTCTGTGAAAGAATATTTTTTTTGGAATTTCTTCTCGAACCCGTTTAAACTTTTTCTATTCCCTAAAAAATGGATGAAACTTGTCCGTATTTTGTTGCTTTTCTTATACGTATGGTTGTTATGTACATCAAAAGTGCATCATCTGAACAAGTTTCCTCTCATTTTCGGTTAAATACAAAAAGTTTAAACGAGTTCGTCTTTACGGTATGAAAACAAATAAAAAAGGAAAAAAATAACAGGCTATCGTTCTCTACTTCGCTCAGGGCAGTTTCCAATGGATTGTATTTATGTCATGTACTAAAGTATAATTTATAATCCCAAACTATCTCTTAGCGGAAGGTGCTTATTTCTATTTTGCTTCCAATATGGAGTTTTTAAAGTTTTAATTTTCGTAGCGGTTGAAGTAAGGGTTTTTGCTTTTGACCCAAATCCGCTTTTATAAGAATCAGACCAGCTTTCTATTATATGCGGAAAAGCAGAAGTGAAGTTGATCGTAAGTGTTCTTTGCAGTTCAGGGTAATTGATTTCATAGGTTTGAAGACCATTTTTAGCTGTTAAAGTAACCATAGCATTATATGATTTTAAATCATTGTGGGACAGTCTGGTATATTCCAAAGAAGGAAGAATTTTAATATTTCCTATAGGAAGCGCACTTGGGTTAATACGAATCTTGTTCCACAACTCGTTTTCTAGTATGGTTTTGTCCAATTTAATATCGACATCGGCCTCGGTTTCAAAATAAGAATGTGACTTTATTTCAAATTTTTCTCGATTGTTCAATTGCGCATATACCTGTCCACACCATTCTTGTGAAGAAAAAGAAACCTTAACGGCATGTTGGTCATCATTGACAGGATAAAAACTACTGCTCATAATTGAATATGGGTAGATGCCAGTCAGATATTTTTTAGTGCTGTTCAATTTCAAAACAGGAATATTATCAGGATAATTACGATCCGCTTTTACTTGTTTCTCTTTTAAAAAGGGTTCGGTAACATAAATTAATACAGCCTTTCCTTCGCGTACTTCACCATAACGGGCCTGTTCAAGTTTGTAAGAAGTGATTTCTGCATCACCTGCATACCAATATTTTTTAAAATCTTCAGAAACTTCTTTCTTAGGGGCTTTTATAATAGATTTACTGCTATTGGTATTTAAAGCAATGACATCGCTATTTTCTTTTCTTTTTTCTTCACAAGATGCAATTAACCATATACCTGCGCCCAAAGCAAAAATTGTGATTTTAAACCTGATATATTGTTTTAAGAGTTTCATAATGCCTGATTTTATATCAAAATTACCTAAAAAGTATCAGCTGACCATACCTATTAACGTTTTGTAAACTAAATGCGTAGGCAAGCCCATTACATTGGTGTACGACCCTTTAATCTCTTCTATGGCTATGAGCCCCAACCAGTCCTGGATACCATAGGCCCCTGCTTTATCAAAGGGTTGGTAATTATCAATATAGAACCAAATTTCTTCGTTGGTCAAAGCTCTGAATGTTACTTTGGTATTGTAGTTTATGGTTTTTTGAGTCTGGGAAGTAGTAAAACTTACTGAGGTTATGACCTCGTGGGTGGTGTCTGAAAGTTTTCGGAGCATATGGTGTGCATCTTCTTTATCTACAGGCTTTGCCAAAGATTCCTTATTATGCCACACCACCGTATCTGAAGTAATCAAAATCTCATTGGGCTGTAAACTTCCTTCAAAAGCCGTTGCTTTTAATTCAGATAGATAATTTGAAATTTCACTTCCTTTTAAATGTATGGGGTATATTTCTTCAACGGGTTTTAAACGGACTTCAAAATCAAGTTTTAATTCTTTAAAAAACTGTTGTCTTCTAGGTGATGCAGATGCTAAAATCAGTTTGTAATTCTTTAATTTTTCTTGCAACATCATCTAATCGTTTGCAGCACTAAAATTATCATACCAATCACCACGTACTTTTAGTACTTGCTCAATAACATCACGTATGCAGGCATCACCGCCGTTTTTATGCGAAATGTATTTAGATACCGCTTTTACTTCTGGTACGGCATCTTGTGGGCAAGTTGGTAAACCGACCATTTTCATAGGAGGAATATCTGGAAGGTCATCACCCATATAAAGTACATTTTTAGAATTGATATTATTTTGGGTTAGATATTCGGTAAGAGGTTCATTTTTATGATGTGCGCCCATATAAATATCATTTACACCCAAACCTTTTAACCTACTGCGAACACCTTCATTAGTACCCCCAGTAATAATACAGACCTTATATCCTTTTTGAAGCGCAGTTTTTAAGGCATAACCATCTTTAACGCTCATTTTTCGCAACATTTCTCCGTCCGTAGTAATCAGTAGTGAGCCATCGGTAAAAACACCATCCACATCAAAAACAAATGTGCTAATATCCTTTAGGTATTCTTTATAACTTTTTTCCATATGTGTTTTGAATTGATTTGGTAAGTAAGGTATATATCTCTTTTAGGTTTGAATTCTTTAATTGATTTAAATGCCTTTCTACAGTTTTAGTATCATTTCTTTTGGCCGGACCTGTTTGTGCTTCAATAGGGGCTAGGCTTTCTATTTTTTTTGCCGTTTCAATAATAAGTGGTTTTAGAATTTCAAAAGGTACTCGATTTTCTGCGCAAATTTCATTTCCTATCTGATACAGATGATTGGTGAAATTATTGACAAATACAGCGGCTAAATGTATTGATTTTCGCTGCTCAGATGAGGTGTCATAAACAGAATTCGATAGCGCACTTGCTAGTTTTTTTAATAAAAACAAATCGTCTTGTTTCTCAACTTCAAGACATAGCGGCACCATTTTAAAATCTATTTCAGATTGCTTTGAAAAAGTCTGTAAAGGATAAAACACACCTCTTCTTACTCTTTCAGGCAATGCATGCATTGAAATACTTCCAGAAGTGTGTACTACTAAACTTTTGGTATTCTTTAATTGTTTGGCAACAGAGTTTATAGCGTTATCGCTAACGGCAATGATATAAATATCTGGTAGGTCAGTAGTATTTTCTTGTATATAGCTTCTACTATTGATAATTTGAACAACAGTTAAACCATTGGCTTTTGAAATAGCCTTATTTAAATGATGGGATACATTACCAGTTCCTACGATAGCTATTTTAATCATACTGCTAAATTAGGAATTACATCATAATCTTACAGAACTCGTTTAAACTTTTTCTTTCCTGCCTGACGGCAGGCAGGTACCTGCAAATATTCCATTTTGACCGTAGCCATGCTATGCTAATAAAAAATGACTTCATATGAGCACAAAAGCGAATATTTTCGGTTCCAAACAAAAAGTTTAAACGAGTTCACAGTTTTCTATACGAAGTAATTTTTTTGATTCTAATTTTTTAATTGCCCTGATTGCAGTTTCTACTCGCAAACCTATAAGCTCTGTTATTTGTTGTCGTGTTAGTTCAACAGTGAAATCTGTAGAGAGTCGCTTTGTTTTTTAAATAGTTCAACAAAGTCAATAAACGATGCTCAGGCCGATGTATTGAGATTTCTTTTCCTATCATAGCCTTATAGGCAAGTCGTTTGCATAATAAACAGGTAAATTCTAAATGGATATCAGGGTGTAAGTATAATAGTGAAATGAATTTCAACAAAAATCTTAATTAAGCACAAGAAACCGTAACGTCATGCCTATGGCTACTATCTCTTGATGATTCAACACGCATAGTCTTTGCTGTTCTCAAAGTATTAAAATTAGCTGCGGTAAGTGTTATATTATGATTGTGACCAGAACTACCTTGTATTGAATATGATCTTTCAGTTCCCGCCTCGATATCAGCACTTGAAACGACCAAAGTATGCCCGTGGTTACTGCTAATAGCTGTAGCATTAGCTCCGTTCGCTAGGCAATCGGTAGTAGCAATATCTATATTTGGGTCGCCATTGGCAGTATCGTCATTTGAGCATGCGATCAACGAATAGGCAGGGATGGCTACCAACATAGCTCCTACTGTTTTTTTAATAAATGTTTTTCTGTTCATTTTCATAGTGTAGCTCTTTAAATTAATATTTAAGTTATTGAACATAGTCGTTTAAACACAATAAACTTACACGGTTTTTGTTAAAATTTGACAGTTATAATCATAAAAGAAGCTGTATCAAGTGAGAGCATATCAGAAAATTCTTGAGAAACCTATTGCCTCCAATCAGTCAATTAGGTTTGTCAATTTGTCTAATCTAGCAATAATAGGCACAAGTCCGAATGTATACTTTAGTATTGCTTTAACCAATTGAACATTTGAATTCCTCTTTTTTAATTTTAGTATTTCTAATTACACTTTATATGATTTAATCCAAATAAAAATCATAAAAGGTAGTATTTTTGCATACTGAAAACTAATGCATCATCCGATGACAAAATTGCTAAAGAATTTTTTCTTCTCTACCCGTTTAATGGCTGTACTTTTTCTTGTTTTTGCAACCGCAATGGGCTTCGGGACTTTTATAGAAAATGAATATAGTACCGAAACTGCCCGTATTTGGATTTATAACAGCACATGGTTTGAAGCAATTATGGTCTTCTTTGTTATTAATTTTATTGGAAATATGTTTCGGTATCGATTATTTACATGGAAAAAATGGCCGGTACTCACACTTCACCTTTCTTGGATAATTATAATCATTGGAGCATTCGTAACACGTTACATTAGTTTTGAAGGAGTTATGCCCATTCGAGAAGGAAAAACAGAACGGGTTTTCTATTCAGATAAAACATACCTAACTGCTAATGTAGATGGTGAAATTAATGGAGAACCGAGAAGGCGGATACTTGAATATCCAATAATGGTAACTCCCGAAGCCTTAAAATCAAACCTTCCATGGAATTTTGATTTCAACGGACAACCTTTTACCATTTCATATGTAGATTTTATTAAAGGAGCAAAAGAAGGACTGGTACTGGATGAAAAAGGAAAACAATATTTAAAGATAGTAGAGGCTGGTGATGGCCAACGACATGACCACTATCTAGAAAATGGTAAAGTGGCAAGCATTCATAATATATTGTTTGCATTGAACAGACAAACTGATGGCGCTATTAATTTATTTACTACAGATAGTATATATCAAATACAATCTCCTTTTGATGGCAGTTTTATGCGAATGGCCGATCAATTTCAAGGCCAGATCGTAAAAGACAGCCTGCAAGAATTTCAAATGCGCTCTTTATACAGTATGGCGGGTATGCAATTTGTAATTCCTGAACCAGTAGTTAAAGGCGCTTATGGTATTGTTGAAGTGTCGGAAAATGAAATTAATGAAGCTACACAATCAGCCTTGGTTGTTGAAATTTCTTCAAACGGTGAAACCGTACAAAAGAAAATATTAGGTGGCAAAGGTACTTCAAATTTCACAGATAAATTTTCAATAGGTGGTTTGGGCTTTACCATGGCCTATGGTTCTAAAACACGTGAACTGCCATTTGCTATTCAATTAAATGATTTTATTGCTGAAAAATATCCCGGTACTGAAAAAGGATACGCTTCATTTATGAGTAAGGTTACATTGAAAGATGAACGCTCGTTCGATTATGATATCTTCATGAATAATATATTAGATCATAAAGGCTATCGTTTTTTTCAATCTAGTTTTCATCCTGATGAAAAGGGTACTATTCTTTCAGTAAATCATGATCAATGGGGTACTCGAATTACCTATTTAGGGTATTTTTTGCTTTATGCTGGTCTTTTGGGCATTATGTTCTTTGGGAAAACTCGTTTTAGAGATTTAGGGCAATCGCTTGATAAACTAAAATCAAAGAAAGCGAAAATGACCGCTGTTCTTATATTGGGTATGGTACTTAATGTTTCAGGTCAAGAACATACGCAAGATGATGGCCATGGTCATACGGCACCTGTAATGCCTTCTCAAGCGCAATTAGATTCCCTTATAAAAACTACGATAGTTTCAGAAGAACACGCTGCCAAATTCGGCAAATTAATTATTCAAGATGAAGGCGGGCGAATGAAGCCAATAAATACCTTTGCTTCGGAGTTATTGCGAAAATTAAGTTTAAATGATAAATTCAATGATATGGATGCCGATCAGGTATTTTTATCAATGATGATGAATCCTGCGATATGGTACAATATTGAATTTATTGCTATTGATAAAAAGGGGAAGAATGATAGTATTCGTAGCGTAATTGGAGTTCCTGAAAAACAAGAGTTCGCAAAGTTTGTAGATTTCTTTGATAATAAGGCGAATTATAAGTTAGAACCTTTTCTAAGGGAAGCTACGGCAACCAATAACCCCAATAAATTCCAACAAGATTATAAAGACGCCAATATTCGTATAAGCTTGTTGAACCAAGCTTTAGAAGGAGGCATAGTGAAAATATTCCCGCTGCTTAATGATGAGAATAATAAATGGATTTCTGCTTTAGAATATCGAGGCGGCCAATATAAAATTTCTGATTCTTTGTATGCTAATTTTGTTGAAAATGCGATACCATATTATCTAATTACCTTAAGAAATTCGCAACTCAGTGGTGATTATGCGCAAGCAGATAAACTTCTAGATGCATTTAAACAAAATCAACAAAATCACGGTAGCGAAGTATTGCCTTCAGATAGAAAGATAGAAATTGAAGTAATCTATAATAAATTGAATATTTTCAATCATTTATATCGATTGTATGCTCTTGTAGGGGCAATGCTTTTCTTCTTTTTAATTTTTCAAATATTTAAAGACCGTGAAATATGGAAAGCTGTAGCCTATCTATTAAAAGGAACAATTATTATTTTGTTTCTTTGGCACACTGCAGGCTTGATTCTACGATGGTATATTTCGGGACATGCGCCATGGAGCGATGCCTACGAGAGTATTCTTTATGTTGCTTGGGCAACTATGGGTATGGGTATGTTGTTTGCCCGAAAAAGTACAATGACACTTGCAGCTGCGGCTTTTGTAGCTTCAATGCTTCTTTTTATTGCACATCAAAATTGGGTCGATCCTTCTATTTCTAATTTAGTGCCAGTACTGGATAGTTATTGGTTAATGATTCATGTATCTGTAATCGTGGGTAGCTATGGCCCGTTAACGGTAAGCATGATTTTGGGTGTTGTTTGCTTGATTCTGATGATTTTAACAACCAAAAAGAACAAAAAACGAATGGAAATCAATTTGAAAGAATTGACCATCATCAACGAGTTGTCCCTGACTGTTGGATTAATAATGTTAACCATCGGTAACTTTTTAGGTGGTCAATGGGCCAATGAAAGCTGGGGTCGCTATTGGGGCTGGGACCCTAAAGAAACTTGGGCCTTGATTTCAATCATGGTATATGCCTTTGTTATTCACACCCGTTTAATACCCGGATTGCGAGGTAGATGGACATTCAATTTCATGAGCATAATTGCTTACTTCAGTATCATGATGACCTATTATGGGGTGAATTATTATTTGGTTGGCTTGCATAGCTACGGGCAGAGTGGTTCGGCTGCAATTACACCTGATTATATATGGTATATCGTTTTGGGAGTATTTATTTTGGGCGCTGTTAGCTTGTGGCGATATAGAGTCAATTATTCCAAACAGTAGTTTGTTGAACTACTTTATTTTCAACTATTTTTTTAAATTTGATTATCATATAAACATGATGAATGATTTTGCAATTCCAGCTGTGCGAAGTTTGCAACTTCGTACCGAGTGAACTAGTGTCAAGTCAAGCTAAAACCTTCGGGTAATCCAATGCGTCTTTTGCGCCATGCCTTCGTTAAAAAATAATTCCGTAGCTACGGCT
>QILY01000271.1 GCA_003232155.1 Maribacter sp. | reverse complement strand
CCAGACTGGCAAACCGCTATTGAATTTGAAGATATCACCTATAAAAAAAGTAACGGTGTGGCACGTATTGCCTTTAACCGCCCTAACGTTCGTAATGCCTTTAGACCAAAGACTACGAGCGAACTCTACAAAGCTTTTTATGATGCACAAGAAGATACATCAATAGGTGTGGTTTTACTTTCCGCTGAAGGTCCGTCAACCAAAGACGGAGTATATTCTTTCTGTAGCGGCGGTGACCAAAAGGCTAGGGGAGACCAAGGCTATGTTGGTGATGATGGTATGCACCGTTTAAATATTTTAGAAGTACAGCGTCAAATACGTTTTATGCCCAAAGTGGTTATTGCTGTTGTACCGGGTTGGGCCGTAGGAGGTGGACATAGCTTACATGTAGTCTGCGATATGACCTTAGCCAGTAAAGAACACGCTATTTTTAAACAAACCGATGCCGATGTTACCAGCTTTGATGCAGGCTATGGTTCTGCGTATTTAGCAAAAATGGTGGGGCAGAAAAAAGCACGTGAAATCTTTTTCTTAGGAAGAAACTATTCCGCACAAGAAGCCTATGAAATGGGAATGGTAAATGCAGTTGTTCCACATGAAGAACTAGAAGTGACAGCATACCAATGGGCGCAAGAAGTATTAGGGAAATCCCCAACCTCGATAAAAATGCTAAAATTTGCTATGAACCTTACTGATGATGGTATGGTGGGGCAACAAGTATTTGCTGGTGAAGCAACCCGTTTAGCCTATGGTACTGATGAAGCCAAAGAAGGTAGAAATGCCTTTTTAGAGAAGAGAAAGCCTGATTTTGGTAAGAATAAGTGGATTCCTTGATCCATTGGGCAACACAGTGAGAGCTGTGGGCGAGCTGAAGTGTGGAGGGGTGTAAAAATATAAACACACAAAGCTCATTCCTGCCCCTGTCTGCCAGATCCGCAGCAATGACAGTAAAACTTTTATATACTAAAAAGAGTCCAATCAATTAAGACTAGACTCTTTTACGAGAACACTATATGAAAATGAAAATTTTTATTTAGTTATTACATAGTAAACTTACCATCATCATACAACAAAAAGAAATTATTGTTGTGAAACACTCCCAAAGTGTTGTGTACTGAATATCTTATACCTATTTCACTATAAAATGACTCATTTTATAGTCGTATCGGTATAATTACTCAATAGCAGCAATGACATCTCTTAAAAATGTATTGGAGTCAAAACCCGAGTCTCCTATGAGTCCTGTACGAACAATTACTAAATCTTTTGAAGGAATAATGAATACACGTTGGCCTTGATATCCGTTTGCGGAGTATAGGTCTCTAGGTACATCAGGATATTTTCCTTCAGCATTTAGCCACCAATGGGCACCGTAAGTCCCGTTTGATTGCGCTGTGGGCCTAGTGATATAATCTATCCATTCAGGACTGAACAACTGCTCCCCGTTCCAATTCCCTTTTTTAAGGTGCAGTAATCCGAATTTTGCCCAATCTCTTGTGGTTGCCCATCCATAGGAAGAACCTACAAAATTTCCTGCCATATCAGTTTCAATTAACATAGAATGCATCCCCATTTTATCGATTAAAGCTGAATAAGGAAAATCTAAATATTCTTGATGCGTTTTGAATTGCTTCCGAAGTATACCTGATAATAGATTAGTGGTGCCTGAAGAATAGTTCCAAATTTTTGTGGGTTTTGCTATAGGTTCTTTGTTTGCTTGGGCAAGAGCCATATCCATATCTAAAAACAACATTTTGGTAACGTCAGAAATTGAGGCATAATCTTCTTCCCATTCCAAGCCACTTTGCATACGCAACAAGTGGTTCAGGGTAATTGAATTTTTTGGGTTTTTCATTCGAATATCTTCAGAAAAAGGACGGTCTTCAGCAACATTTATCTTGTTTTGATACTCTAAAATTCCATATAGGGTACCTAAAACACTCTTGGTCATTGACCAACCTAAAATTGGCGTGTCTTTAGAAAATCCTTTACTATAATTCTCAGCAATTATCTGACCTTTATAGGTGACCAATACTGTTCTTGTTTTTTGTATCCCATAGTTTAAAAATGCATTGGTAACGGCAGTATTCAACTTACTATAATCAATATTATCAAAAACAGTGTCTTTTATTCCATTGTTTCCATACGGAAAGGGCAAATCATTTGGTACTACTGTACGATTGGGTTTTAGCAGCTTTTGGCTTTTATCATAATCATCAGTAATCAAGACACAACCTAAACCATCACGACAAATAGTTTCACGTTCCATTAGCCCATATACCGATGCAAATGTGCTATTTTTAGTAGCATTATCAAGCCTTGCTAATTTTATCAAAGGCACATTATTATCTTTTTCTGTGATATCAGCGTATGATCTTTGCGAAATAAAATGTGTAGATGCTAAGTTTTTTGAAGCAAACCCCGATATTATATTGAGTTTAGGGTAGTTATAAAAACAAGCTATTATTACTATGATAAATACTAAGAGAAGAACACGTTTGATTAATTTCAAGATAGAGGGGATTAAAATTTATTGTAAATTGAGAACTAATATAGTAATTTATGAATAGTAGGTTATCAATAGTAGGAAATAGTATATCAAAAGGGATACTTATCTTAAGTTCATTCATATTACTTTCTTGCTCAGTTCAAAAAGAAATCATTGACAGACCCATAATTTTTGATGAAAACCGAAAAATATTGACCCTAGAATACTTGTCTGAACATTATGGTTTGCAACAAGACGAACCTATTATAGTACCCAAAATGATTGTACTGCACTGGACCGTTATACCAACGTTCGAAAAATCTTTCAATACGTTTAACCCTTCTGTATTACCCAGTAGGCCTGATATTAAAGCAGCAAGTAGTTTGAATGTAAGTACTCAATTTATGGTGGATAGAGACGGAGTTATATACCGTTTACTGCCTGAAACCATTATGGCTCGTCATGTTATTGGTTTAAATCATTGCGCGATAGGAATAGAAAATGTAGGGGATTCTGATAATTTGCCTTTAACCAAAGTACAACTTGAATCGAATATTTGGTTGGTAAATTATTTGGCTGATAAATATGAAATAAATTATCTGATCGGGCATTATGAATACACTAATTTTGAAGGCCATGAGCTTTGGTTGGAAAAAGACGAAGGCTACCGAACTGAAAAAGACGACCCAGGAGCAGATTTCATGCAAAAAGTAAGAAAGGCTACCCAAAAACATAATTTTAAACCTGTGCCTCAAAAAAGTAAGCAAATGTGACTCTGAGCGCAATCGAAGAGCTACTATGCTATAAAATTCAACTTCTAGAAACAATTATCATATGAAAATTAAAATTTTAGTAATAATAGTGTTGACCAGTTTATTTGCGTATTCCCAAGAAAAGGATATTACTACACAACTATATGAAACTTATGAAAAGTATAAAGAGCTTAGTTTAGATAAGCGAAGAATCAAATATCATCAATTACAACCATTATTGGCTACTTATAGAGCTGACCCATTTTTTACGGTAAAGGTTGTTGGTAAATCTATTGAAGGGCGTGATTTGTCTTTGGTCAGTATAGGTCAAGGAAAAACCAATGTTTTCTTATGGTCACAAATGCATGGTAATGAACCCACTGCCTCACAGGCTATATTTGATATTTTTAATTTTTTTGACAGTGAAGATTTTAAGACCGAAAAGCAAGAAATACTAAATAATATCACCCTCCATTTTTTACCTATGCTGAATCCGGATGGGGCTGAAAGGTACCAACGGAGAAATGTATTGGGTGTTGATATTAATCGGGATGCCCTGCGTTTACAGTCTCCTGAAAGTCAGACTTTAAAACGGGTACGCGATAGTTTACAGGCTGATTTTGGTTTTAACCTTCATGACCAAAGCACTTATTACAATGCAGAACGGACTGATAAACCTGCTACTATTTCATACTTGGCACCTGCGTATAATTATGAAAAAGAAATTAATGAAAGCCGTGGAAACGCAATGAAAGTGATTGTTTTTATGAACAGTATCATTCAAAAGTATGCGCCTGGCCAAGTAGCAAGATATAACGATGATTTTGAACCTCGTGCTTTTGGTGATAATATTCAAAAATGGGGGACAAGTACTATTTTAATTGAATCTGGCGGATATGCTAATGATATTGAGAAACAAGAGATCAGAAAGTTGAATTATGTTTCTATTCTTTCTGCTATTTATACTATTGCTAAAGGTGATTACAGTGATATTCCTTTGGAGGATTACGAGAAAATACCAGAAAACGACAGGAAATTATTTGACCTTAAGATTATCAATGCCACATACGAACTTTTAGGCAAGCCCTATATTATTGATTTAGGAATAAACAGACTTGAGGTAGCCATTACCGATAGTAGCGATTTTTGGTACAGCAGCCGAATTATTGATCAAGGTGATTTGTCGACCTATTACGGATATGAAACCCTTGATGCAACTGGTTATACAATTAGAGCGGGGAAAGTTTATCCTGAAACTTTAAACTTTAAATTCTATCGAAGAACTAGGGAATCTAGATATATTTTCTATGTTAAAATCAGGATATACTTATGTGCGTGTGAAAAATATTGCAATGAATATATTAGAATCGCCATTTCCAATACACATTATTAGCTCAGGGTATCAAATTCCTGAATTCTATGTAAAAGTAGGAGAAAACCCTTCTTTTCTACTTGAGAAAAATGGAGCGATCACGCATGTCATCATCAATGGATTTCTGATGGATTTGTCATCCAACAAAAATCATTTCAAAAATGCTATGATTTACCGCTAGCTTAACATCAGTTATTTCTTAACAGATACCTTAATACCCGTAGCTAAGGTTATTCATATAAGGTGTGTGAAAAAGCAATATGAACAGCATTGTAAATAAGGCAGTAATAATAATTGAAAAAAGTAAAAGCGTAGCAGCCTTATACCATTTGGGCATTCCGTTTAAGGAGCTGTTCTGAATAAATGAGTGTAGTACATCCATGATTTCTTTTCTTTAAATTAAACATCATTTCTTTTTAGGATGTGATTGAGTTGTTGTATATAGAACAATTGTAATGTAAAAAACCCTACTATAAAAAGTTTATAATTTCTAGTTTCTGTTTTATATAGGTCGAGAAATTACTTAAAACCTTAAGGTAGATATTTTTGGGCATAAAAAAAGCGCCCTGTTGAACGCTCTTGATATATTTTTATGTAAGTTGGCTGTTATTCACAACCTCCCGTAAAGCCTTTTGCATCAAATTTAGTTTGAACGGCTCCTGAAAGACTTCCATTTACTACCTGTATAGCTAAATTGTTTTCACCACTACCATCGCGTTTTGGACTGCAATATTCAAACAAATAAAAACTGTTGGCCTGTTCTGATATTTTAACGGATATTGCATTGAACGTAGTTTCCAGCTCCTCTTTATTCCCAGCAAAAACACTAAAGGTCTTACCAATATTAGTCAATACATCAGTATCAATTTCAGATCCTAGACCTATAGTGAAAAAAGATATGTTTGCATTGGCTTCATCAACCTTTCTTTGTGCCTCACCTCTAGTAAAACGCGATGCTTGATCGGTACCATCTGTAAATATTACAATTGAAGCGGCCCCTATTTTTCCTCCTTGTGTACTGGCATTCAATATTTCTGATGCTATATCCGTAGACTTTATAACTGCTCCGAATAAATCAGTTGAAGGGTCATTGCTAATATTCTCGGTAATACCTTCTATAGCATTAGTAAGTTCTTGTTTTGATGATGTTAAATCATTCAATAAATGCAGTTCGTTCTCCCCATCAAACCAATAGATGCCCATTTTAAAAGAATCTTCTTCTATGGTTGGCATTACATTGTCGACAAAACTAATACTAGCTGTTTTCAATTCATCTAAACTACTGCTCAAAACACTATTACTTAAATCTAATACCAATAAGGTGTTATTACTGAAAATTTGCGAATTGGGTGAAATACGTGCCAAAGATTCTGAAGTAGATATGGTATTGAAACAATCATCGTTCCTACCTTGTTCATAAATCGTAAATTGATTGGCCTGTAGACCAGAAACCGGGTTGCCTTGGGTATCCGAAACTCTAAAGAGTATTGATATTTTACCTGGTAATGTAGTAAATTGTTCTTGTATGGAGAGTACCAGGTCACTTTCTCCTAAATTGAGGCAGTCATCAACTTCTTGACCTTTTCCTAAGCCATCACCAGTGTTTAAATTAAAATTTACATCATCATCTGCATTTCCACATGATACGGCTAAAGAAATAGATAAAAAAAGTACGAATAAGGTTTTGAATGGTTTCATTTTCATAATTTTTGGGTTCAACCATCAGAACGGATAAAATCTATTTAAATTATAAACCCCTAGAAAAACTAGTGTTAAAGATTGTTAATAGATTGTAGACCAAAGACAATATTTATATCACACAAATCCATAAAAAACGATTCTCGATCATTGAACTCGTTTAAACTTTTTGTTTGGAACCGAAAATATCGGCTTTTGTGCCCAGATGAAGTCATTTTTTATTAGCATAGCATGGCTACGGTGGTCAAAAATGACAAGATATGGGTGCAAAATGTGGTATTTGCAGGTAAAAGAGAAAGTTTAAACCAGTTCATTTATAAATATGTTAGATTTGGCACCAATGAATAAAGACCCAAATATTGCAATACTTATACTCGCAGCGGGAACATCTTCCCGTATGGAAAATCGAATAAAACAATTACTGCCTTGGGGCAATACAACTTTATTAAGAAACGCCATTGAAAAAGCGGAAGCATCAATTGCCGATGATTACTTTGTAATTTTAGGCGCCCATATTGAATCGATCAAAGTTGCCATGAAACTTGATGCTTCTAAAGTAATATACAATCCAAATTGGCAAAACGGATTGGGAAGTTCTATAGCAATAGGCGTACATCATCTAATTTCAACCCATAAAATGTACGATGCTGTATTAATAATGCTTGCAGACCAACCCTTGATCGATACCGATTATTTGAATACAATGATAACTATGCGCCAAGATAATAAGGCATCAATTGTTACTACGGCCTATAAAAATAGGTCAGGGGTGCCTGCATTATTTGGAGCAGAATACTTTTCTGAACTCAAAAAACTTAACAAAGGTTTTGGAGCTAAAGATATCATCAATCAATATAAAGATGCTATTTTAGTCATGAATCCTGATGGAAAAGAAATTGATATTGACACTTGGGACGAATATCAAAAACTACTCCGATCAAAAAAATAAATTAAAATATTAACTACATGTATATCAAAAAGTTGCGTCTATTACTATTGCTAGTTACCATATCAGCTACAACACTTCATGCACAAGAAATGAGTTTTGAGGAGTACAGCCCAAAATCTACATTGGTTGTTTCTGGTAAAGAGATTACAAAGGCGAAATTTCCTTTTATTGATGTTCATAGCCATCAACGGAGTATGTCAAAACAAAGCCTATCCAAACTGATTGAAGATATGGATCGTTTAAACGAGGGCGTTATGGTAAACCTCAGCGGTGGTTCGGGTGAAAACCTAAATAATAAAATTGAAAGTATCAACGCAAATTTCCCAAATCGTTTTGTAGTTTTTGCCAATGTAAATTTTGATGGAGTCGGTAAAAAGGGATGGACAGAAAATGCGGTAGCACAATTTGAGAAAGATATAAAAAGTGGCGCAAAAGGTCTAAAAGTATATAAAAGTCTAGGCTTACGAAATAAAGATATAGATGGTAATCGCTTGGCTATTGATGACGCTCGTTTAGATGCAATTTGGGCTAAATGTGGTGAATTGGGCGTTCCTGTTCTGATCCATGCAGCTGACCCCAAATCTTTTTGGGATGGCATGAATTCCGATAATGAAAGATGGTTAGAGCTAAAAACACATTCTCGTAGAAAGCGTTCAGCTACTGATCCAGTGCCATGGCAACAGCTAATTGATGAACAGCACCGTATGTTCAAAAAACACCCTAATACTAAGTTCATAAACGCCCATATGGGCTGGTATGCGAACAATTTGGGTAGATTGGGCGAGTTGCTTGATGAGATGCCCAATATGAATGTAGGTATCGCCGCTGTTATTGCTGAATTGGGTCGACAACCACGCAATGCAAAAGCTTTTTTTATAAAATACCAAGATCGTATCCTCTTTGGAAAAGATAGTTGGAAACCAGAAGAGTTTCCTACCTATTTCAGAGTATTGGAATCAGATGACGAGTATTTTCCATACTATAAAAAATACCATGCTTTCTGGTCAATGTACGGTCTTAATTTACCTGATGATGTATTGAAGAAAGTATATTATAAAAACGCATTAAACCTTATACCGGGTTTGGATAAGAGCCTTTTTCCTAAAGACTGATACATTTAGTTTTCTTATTGGTGTAAGCTATAATACCAAGTGTACGACTATAGTTTAAAAAATAGAAAACATGAAAAAGATAAGTACACTAGTATTGCTCCTGTTTGCATTTTACGGAGCACAAGCACAACAAATAAATTCAGTTCCAGGAACTGTGGCCAAGACTTTATCCGATGGATGGTATAAATACGAATCTGAAGGAGCAAGTTTAGATGTAGAGGTTACTGCAGGTTTTATATCTGAAGGAAATATCAAGTGGTTCAATAATGACTCATATTCCGGTCAATTGAGGGCTAATGAACTATCAGGAAAAGGTACGTACACATGGTCAAATGGAGATCGTTATGAAGGTTCATTCAAGAAAAACCAAAGGTATGGAAAAGGAACTTTATATCGTGAAAATGGAGAAAAAGTAAGCGGAAAATGGAAAAACGACAAGCTGTACGGTAAAGTGAAGATTTGGAAAA
>QILY01000276.1 GCA_003232155.1 Maribacter sp. | reverse complement strand
ATTACCAATTAAAAGTCAAGAACGACATTTTAAGTTTCAAAGCAAAAGCTGTCAAACCTATTTTTGGGGTGGGTATAGATAACCATTTTCAGTGGTATATTTTACCCGATGCCTATTTTAAAAATACCGATGTCAGTTTTTTATATTTACTATGCCCTAGTGATTATCAACAAAATGGTAATAATAATGGGCTATATATTATTAAAAAAAGGCAGTTAAATCCTTAAACTATAATTTTGCAATTATGAAACGATCATGATAAAGTTTTTTTAGAAGACGATAATTATTAACAAACAATGAACTCATTTTCGGTTAAAACAAAAAAACACATGAAATTCACTGTCAAATCAAACTCTAAATTAAGATTAAACCTGTTTGAAAACAAACTCGTTTATCTACACAATGACAAATTGGAAGCTAAGGTAAAACTTCCATTAGAAATTGTAATAACTTCTGATGATGCAGTAATTTATACCTATGAAAATAAATGCTTTCTTGATTATAGTCCTAAAACATTAGGCTGTTATTGGATTAACAATACTAAATGCCTAAGAACCAGCAAAGGATTAGTCTTTAAAACAACAACTAAAAAGGACGCCGTTCAAACGCTTATAAAAAAAGATAAAACCGTAATCTATCAAAATATTGATTGGCAGAAATCTACTAGACCAACCAATGAAAAAGAATACATTTTTGAAAAAGCAGCAAACCTAAAAGTTATATTAAATAAGTCAAAAGCCAACAAGTGGTATTTAAAAATGGGCAGTAGAAAAGTAAGTATTTTGATAAATGAGCTAGAAGTTTTTTATAGATACGATTATGAAACTGGCTTTGAACTTATCAATGATACTATTACCTATAATGACAGGTTACTTTTAAACGTTGATATAAACTCGTTTAAAGTACTGAACTATAATTATGCTATAGATAAAAACATTGCTTTTTGTGGAGACAATAAACTACCTGATGTAGACATTGCTACTTTTGAAGTATTGACACTCAATTTAGCAAAAGATAAAAACCAAGTATATTCTTCTTCAAGAATCCTACAGCATGCCGATTCGGAAAGTTTACGATTATTTGACAATCATAACAGTTTATATTTTAGAGACAAAAACTATATTTTTAGTGGAGATACTGTTATTATTGGTGCTGATGTAGATACTTTTAAAACTATAGAAAATACTTTTGGGATTGATAAAAACTACGTATATCAATACGGAAGGCGTTTGGATCATATTGATGCAAAGACTTTCGAGATTATCAATAACACCTATAGAGACAAAAATGGCATTTATTATGGATGGCTTCTTGAAACTAAACTATGTGAAAAAGATGTGTCATTTCAAGATTTAGGCGAAGGATATTATACACTAAAAGACGCTGTATATCATTATAACTCAGAGAGCAAAAAGATAAGCAATGATATTGCCCATTTTAAAATTTTATCATTTGGGTGGGCGAAAGACAATACAACACTCTTCTGTGATGGAGAAAAAATCTATAAAGGTGATGTTTCTGTTGTTAAAATACTTGATGAAGATTATGTTATGACCCATAATAAAGTATTTTATTATGTAGATCAGTTTGTAAAAGAAATTGTAAATGTTGATATTCTTACGTTCGTAACTCTTCCGTTAGGGTTTTCTAAAGATAAAAATGAACTCTATTTTGAGGGAAAAATACTTAAAAATGCATCGCCAGATTCATTTGAACAACTAAACGAACTTTCTTTCAAAGATAAAAATAATATCTACTTAGTTAAAAGTTGGGATTCCCATTATGAACTCTGCCATATTAAAAACATAGAAACTGCAACAGTAGAAATTTTAGGGCAAGCTTACATTAAAAACAAAGAGGTAGTATATTGTGATGAAAACCAGATCATAGGAGCACACCCAAGAACTTTTAAAGTTATAGAAGGAGGCTATTATTCGTATGATAAAAATTCGGTTTATTATGTAGGTAAAAAATTATCCAAATTAAACGCACAAAAACTTGAAGTTATAAATTACCAATTTATACGTGATGATAAAATTGTATTTTATAAAGATGTTAAGCTTGATTTAGATGCTAAGGATTGTATATTACTTACAGATGATTTTATTAAAGACAAGAATAATATTTATTATAAAGAAAGCTTAATCAAAGATGCCGATGCAGAAAGTTTTGAGGTCATTAACCATTGGTTTCAAAAAGATAAAAACAAGTTATTTCATCATACAATACCATTAGAATTAAATCCAAGTACCGTTAAAATAGACCATGAAATTTATGCTTTTGATGCACATCATGTTTATTTTTCCAAGCATAAGATCAAAGGTGTTGATATCGCTAGTTTTCAAGTTTTGACCCCTAATTTCTCAAAAGATAAATTTTACGTTTACCGTATGGAGAAAACCTTAAAAGGAGTAGATGCACCAAGTTTTCAAATAATGGGGTATTCCGTTTTTCAAGATAAAAATAACAGCTACACTATTAAACAGGGCAAATTTGTGATTGATAGAAAACGATGAAAATAAAAAACAGGTTGATGAAGTAATGTCTTAAAAAGAGACCTTGCTTTTAAGAATATAAATTTTAAGGGAAACAGTGAAAACATATTTAGTACAAAACCTTAACAAACAATATGCAACTAAACATTTTCGACCTAATCGAAAAAAAACTCAAAAAAATAATAGAGAATGCCATAAAAACAGGAAAAATTAATCCTGATAAGCTACGCATGATCATTATTTCGCCAACTGGTGATTTTGACACACTAAAAATTACCTATAATAATGAATGGAAAAAATTCTATTATGAATCAAATAATGAGGGTGAAGAAATAGGCTACATTTCAATACATCAATGGTTAGATATTGCAGATAACGCTTTTGAAACCAGAGATAAATTGGACCCTTCTTTTAGAAACTTAGCTACAACATATACTAAAAAATACAGCTCTGAAAAACCAGCACTTAACTTTGACCATATAAAGCATACATTATATAAAAACTATCTGATCTGTTTGCGAGAAGAATTGATAACCCAAATAGAAAAAGCGATAAAAAACGTAGCGAGCTCTTATACGCAAAAAGACTTTAAACATATAGTAGGTTTTGTTTCTTATAAATTAACTTTTTATACAGAAGAAAACATTCAAGTTTTAGGCTTCAATCACCCTAACGGTGTAGGCCCTTTTTATAATGTTATGCTTGCTTTGCCAAATTCTAAACTCACTTATCCTTATCTAAAATTTTATACCCGGAAAGTAATATATATGAAGGGCCAGAAGAAGAAAGCAATATCTATACCTATGATATAAAAGATATCAGTTATATACTCAGCATTGACAATAAAAACAATGAAGTAGTTTTTAGATTACGGAATGAATTCGAAAATTGGAAATTGGATGGAGGACATATTGACCAAGAATTTGGAGATTTGCCCGAAGAGGCTTTGTTTAATAATTTTAAAGAGTTTACAGATCGCTTTCCAGATAAAACACCGCAAGTTGATACCATTCCTCATCCTATTAATGAAGAAATAAAATTTAAAAAATGGATTACATTTCTTATAGACAATAACCTCAGTATTAACTTTAGGTATGACAATGAAGAGCGTATCTATAATTACGGGGAAAAGGCTTTTAGAAAAGCACTGGAATTACTTCCTAATACACATAAAAGCTATCAAAGTTTACAACTTTTTTTAGCGTCAAAATTATTTTCGGAAGGAAGACATAAAGAAGCGGTAGCAATTTTCACCTCTATAAAAAAACTATCCGATCACGACAAAGTTCATTTACTAGAGAATTTGTACTATTTAAAGGATAAAAAACCCTTTGACCATTGCTTTGACTCTATCGAAAATAAAAGAGAAAAAACGAATGCTTTATTGTCAAAATGGTTATACGACATTTACTTATACAGTGACCAAAAAGAAAAACTACTTGAACTCAAGCAAGAATTGATAAACTATATAGATGAGAATAAAAACTATGCAAGGTCTAATAGGGCATCTATGGCATTAACAAAATTATATACTGTTCTCAACGACAAAGAAAATGCATTATTATCTTTTAAAGGAATTGACTTCTCATATAGTCTGCAGTCCGATATATTTCAAAAAGAATTTGCCAATATTGATTATATGCAAGATGCATATCAAAATTATTTGGCAAAAGAGGAGAAAGCAGATTTTGAAACTAGTATAAAAAAGGCATCATTAGTTATTTCTGAAAAAAAGAAAAAAAGAAAAAAGAAGAAGAAAAGAGCTAAAAAAATAATCTATGAAGATTATTATCATGTGGTAGCAAAGATTGAAGATGTTGATCTATTATGGGCAGTTCCAATTAGTTCAAATCAATTTATAGGTGTTAATGACGATAAAGAACTTTTTTTAGGAGAAATAACGGATACTTACACGTTAAAAAAACATGCCTTAATTCAATTGAACAAAGACAATAGGTATAAGTACGCATACTGCGATACTGACACTATCATATATGTTTCCGATTTTGATGAAGGTATACATAGGTATCAAGTTCTAGATAATACTCTGGTTAAGCTAGAGGGTATTGTAAAAAATAAAAAGGCGATTTCAAAATATCACAGACCAACTGTTGCTAATGGCTATTTATACGTATGCAACAATGACTATTTAGAAATTTTTGACCTCTCTAATATTAATGCAGAACCTATTTCATCAGAACTATTTATTGAAAACGGTTATAGTTTATTTATCCAAAAAAATATTTTAATTGTTAGTGCCGGACTAGGATTTATTATATTAATTAATATTGAAGACAAAAGCAATCCCAAGTATTTATCGACTATAAAAGAAGACCATAATAACGGAGGGATGCATATAGAATTTATAGATAATTATTTGATAAGTAAATCTGTAATAGATATAAGTAATCCTAAAAAACCAAAATATGTGTGCCATACTTGGGAGGATAATCTTGCACCCATCTATTATTTTACAGAAAAACCTGAAACCAATTTATACAGTACCAGTAATGAATTCTTATTTAAAAAATTGGATTTTACCAAAGACAAAGTCCAAGTAGTTAATTGGCTGGAAAATTTAAATGCTGGAAAATACCAGTATGAACAATTATATAGTAACCTAGCAACAGTATTTTTGGGAGACACGGTCATCGGGTTGACCGAATATGATATTCTTATTTTACAAAAAGCAAAAAACCCAGCATACAATAAACAAGAATACAACATACAAAAAGCTCTTGATATAATGACAAAAGAGTGCTTTGAGTATTTGATTGAAAACCACCCTGATTTTAATTTAGGTAAAATTGTTTTTAAATGTGAGCGAGACTGGGGCATAAAACTTTCATTTCATGAATGTTCCAGCCCTGCAGTTTTATATGATGATTCTGAGTTGCCTACAGTACAAACAGAATTTTATTTTAAGAACTATTTCAAAGAGGAACTAAATCTAGAATTTGATTCTATAACGATGAAGGTAATTTACGATCTAAATGCCATTATTAATGAACTAATTCAAGATTCAAGATTTAGTCAAATGGCTTCAAAACATGTTTCGATAATTATCGATAATAAATCCGAGTATTTACATTTTCCGGATAATTATTGGAAACCTTTCAGAAAAATTATAGAAACAGAAGTTACAGAGACAGTAGCAAGTATATTACGTGGCGGCAACAAAAATTTAATTCAGAAACTAGAAGGCAGCATGGTTCACGAAGCTATTGTTTTTAAAGATCTACTCAAAATTTTGAATACAAAATCAGTTCAAGAAAAAGAAAAGAAAATGAGTTCGATGTTTTCGATGTTTTCGATGAAACAATCAGACAATATACAACAAGACATAAAACCTACATATATTAAGCCGCCATTATTTAGACCTGAAAATAAAGTTTTAGATGATGTAAACGACTTAAAACAGGAAGCATTTTGTAGAGCAGAGGCATTCCGTATAATATGCGCACACCCAGATAAAACAATTGTAAAAAATATAGTGTTAAATGGTATAAAATATGGTATTCCTAAACCAGTTTTAAAACAAACTCCAAAAAAGTTAAACGTAAACAGGCTATATCTTTCCCACTTGGCAAAAAACAACTACAATCTGTGGAACGAACTTTCAGAAGATGTTGAAGTCAAAACTTTTTTGATAAATTTTCTAAATGAAGCCAAAACTTTTTTAATAGACATTCCTAATGAGAATATTTTAGATAAAGACTATCTTAAAGACAACAATATTGCCGCTAGTATAGCAAACCGATATCAAATCTATGACCACCCATCTATTCAAATTTACATACGGGATATTATTAAAATAGGTAGCTTAGACTACTTCTCTTACAAAGGCATAAAAGGTTTTAGAAATTATGAAATAGATATTTCCCAACTTCCAAATACGGTAATTGAAAATTTAAAAGAACAGTTATTACAAATATATACTTCTTATGAAGAGGATGCCGATAATCTTAACTGGCAAATAAAAAATGCGATTATACCTGTGTGTGATATGCTTATTAGATTAGGGTATGAAGAGTTTCCAAAAAAGTTAGTGTCTCAAATCGATTCCATTAAGAAAAACTCCGAAGAATATGATGATGATTTGTTTGATGATATGCTTGATAACGATACTGCAGAAACATTTTTGCTGCAATTATATAGAAAACAACAAGTAAAACAAATGTTAAAAAACTTTGAAGAAGGTGAGACATCACCTATTTGGAATATGGACTTGGCACCAGAACCTTATAAAAAATCTTGGTATAGTTTTATTGATATATTAATAGATCAAGGTGAAGAGGTTTTTGGCGAAAACTTTAAAGCTATGTTTATCAAAAAACTTTGTGCCAATATTTCAAAAGACGAAACCTATAATAATGACCGTTTGCTGGCTTTTAACTTTATTCATTATACCTATAATTATATACATAACTATCCTAAACTAGCAAGTTATGCTGAAGACCTTGTTAAAGTAATGCATCAACATAAAGAAAAATTTACGGAGCAAATTGATCTTTATAAAATTAAAGAAAAAAGCAAATTTGCCCTTTTACAGGCAGCTTGGAATGATCTTAAAGATAAAAAATACGATTTGGCAGCACAAAAAAGTGAGGCTATACTTGCCTTAGATTCAGAGTTTGGACAGGTGTTCTTCTTAAAAGCACGGCTATTATGGCTAGAAAAAGGCATCCCTGCTTATCTAGAAAAACAAGAAGAATTTATAGAAAAAGCAAGTCATGACGCTACTGCATTAGCGCGATTGTACAACCTGACAGGATGTGCATTAGATATAGAAAAGCGTTATGAAGAAGCGATACCTTACTTCAAAAAAGCAGCTTTAACAGTTCCTAGTGATTTGATGTACACTGCAAACATTGCAGAAATTCATTATAAATTAAAGCAACCTATTGAAGCAGTAAAATATGCAGAAAGAATTACCCAACAAGGATATTCATCAGATATGATGAGTGAAATTTTAGCGAATAATGGGGTTATTAATGAATAAGTAACATAAGTACGATATAAGAAATGTGAATTATAAAAGAAATTACGTTGATTTTCAGTACTTTCTCTGTTCGAGCTGTCTATGCTGAATTTAATTCAGTACAATCGAGAACTATTTAGGGTTTCCTCAGAAAGTCAGAATTGAAAGTTGTGCAGTTCTGCGAACTTGACCAGATTGAGCATCCCCCAATCTTTAGGACAGGTTTTGTATTAAAGTAAGGTCTGCGTTTGTGAGCAGAAACAAAGGGTAGAGCATACAGCTGTCAGTAAATTTTTCATGTATTTATTCTTTAGCTGCGTTGGCTTCAATTTTTCTAAGCTTATTTTGAATGTCACTAATGGACAACCATTTTCCTTG
>QILY01000247.1 GCA_003232155.1 Maribacter sp. | reverse complement strand
CAGTAATCTATTTATTGCTGATGTACCAACGCCCATAGCCTTGCCATTTGCTTATTTTCCTTTAACCGTAGGGCGAACAGCGGGCTTAATGCTACCATCGATAGGCAATGACCCAAATAGGGGTTATTTTCTACAAAATGGCGGGTATTATTTACCTATTAATGACAATGTAGATATATTATTGTCCGGTGATTTTTACACGAATGGCAGTTATGGCTTTCGAATATATAAAAAACGATATAAATATCAAGGGAATATCAATTTTCGATTTGAGAATTTAATAAACAGCCAAAAAGGGTTTAGCGATTTTAGTAGTAGCCAAAATTATAATATTCAAATATCACATTCACAGGATACCAAGGCAAGCCCAAATTCAAGATTTTCGGCATCAGTAAATTTAGGAAGTAGTCAATTTTTCAGGAGTTCATTAAACCAAAATAATGTTCCGAACCTATTAAACAACACCTTGTCTTCTTCTATTTCGTACTCAAAAACTTTTCCTGCCTACCCTTCAGTGAATATGAGTTTAACCGCAACGCATACCCAAATCACTTCGCCCACAGCAATTGATGATGGTAGAGACAATATAAATATGACTCTGCCTACTTTACAGGCCAGTATGGAGCGTATATTCCCTTTTGTCAAAAGAGATGGAATCAAAAAAGGAATCATTCAAAATATCAACTTTCAATATGATGTAAATGCCCGTAATCAGCTAACGACCAATGATGATGATTTCTTAACAAGTAGAATGTTCGATAATGCCCGTGTGGGTGCTAGACATAGAATACCTATTGCCACCAATTTTAAAGTAGCTAAATTTTTAAGCGTTAGTATGGGCGGTAATTATGAAGATGTATGGACATTGGAAACTTTCAATGAAAGATTTGTGCCAGGTGAAGATGGGGCTACAGGAACAGTAGTTACAGATACCATAAGTGGTTTTGATCGCTTTAACAGTTATAATTTTAGTGCCAGTATTGGTACAACCATATATGGTACTTTTAATTTAGGGGAGGATAAAAAAATACAAGCCATACGCCATGTAGTGCGACCATCATTAAGTTACGGATATGCACCTTCTTTTGACCAGTTTTATGATGAATACACTAACGAAGATACAGGAGAAGTAGTACAGTTCACTAGGTTCACGGGCACATTAAATGGTGCACCAAGATTAGGGAGATCGAACAGTATCAACTTCTCATTGGCCAATACTTTAGAGGCAAAAGTCAGAAATAAAGATTCAACCGCTACAGAAGCTAAAAAAGTATCCATACTTAACAATTTAAATATTTCAACCAGTTATAATTTAGAGGCCGATTCTTTTCAATTAAGTCCGCTTAATATAAATGGCGGAACTACTATTTTAGACAATAAATTATCCATTAACTTTTCAGGAAACCTTGATCCTTATGCCATTGACAATAATGGTATAAGAATCAACACGTTTAATATTGACAATGGTGGTAGCTTATTTCGTTTGACCAGGGCCAACATGAACATGGGGTATTCTATTTCAAGTAAAATGTTTGGTAAAAAGAGTGAAGATGATGAAGAGGAAGAAGAAATAGATCCTTTTGACTATGTGGCTTCCAGTGGCGGTAGAGATGATGACCTCTTTGGTAGGGCCGATAATTTTGAAGACCCAAGAAGAGACAAAAATCGAAAAGACGAGAATGTTGAAAACCCCACTTACGCTACTAAAATACCTTGGGATTTTAGGTTGGCCTATGCAGCAACATATAATAATTCGGCACGGCAAAATGAATTCAGCAGCCATTCTTTAATGGTTTCAGGTAATATATCATTATCCCCTAGATGGAGAGTAGGCGGATCTACCGGATATGACTTTAAAGGAAAAGGTTTTACATTAACCCAACTACGTTTTGAACGAGATCTAAAAAGTTTTACCCTACGTTTTAATTGGACTCCCTTTGGACAGTTCAGACGCTGGTATTTCTTTATAGGTATCAAAAGTTCTATACTTAAAGATCTTAAGTGGGAAAATAGAAGCCAACCACCTAGAAGGAGGTAAAAAAAATATTCAGTTGGTAGGTGGTACAAAGTTAATAGAAACACAGTTCAAAACAGATTTCCGACGAAGGGCGGGAATAAAAATAAATCAGTTTTAAAGAGATTCCTATCTTCACAGGAATGAAAAATAAACTTATTATGAAAAGAATAATCAACACCGTCAATGCTCCAGCTCCTATTGGACCATACAATCAAGCGGTTTTAAGTGGTGACATCTTGTATATTTCTGGGCAAATTCCTATGGATGCCACTACCGGCAATCTCATTGAAGGGGATATCAAAAAAGAAACCCAACAATGTATGGGAAACTTAAAGGCAATTCTCACCGAAGCCGAAATGACCTTTGAAAACGTTGTTAAATCATCGATTTTCTTGAATGATATGAATCAGTTTTCTGAAGTAAATGAAGTATATGGTGCCTATTTCAATACAGAAACCGCGCCAGCTAGGGAAACCGTAGAAGTAGCGAACTTACCAAAGTTTGTAAACGTGGAAATATCTATGATAGCGGTTAAGTAGTTGATGGTTGATGGTTGATGGTTGATGGTTGATGGTTGATGGTTGATGGTTGATGGTTGATGGTTGATGGTTGATGGGAAATATTTTTTTCTCAACCCATAAACAAATAAACGCATAAACTTTTTTTGAATTTGAGTTTTTAAATAGTCTCTTGATGAAATTCTACCAAACCTTCAATTGGTCTTTGGCGTATAACGCCTACAATTAGATCATTTCGTTTTAAAACAGTTATCAACTCATCTTTAAGATAATGTGCTATACTACCCACAAAATTGACGGGGACTTTGGTAGCCAGTTCAAACTGCATAACATAGTTGTTTATAAACTGCTGAAACCCTTTATCAATAACCCCCTTGCAATAAGCATGCTCTTTATTTTCAACTAAAAACCGGGCAAATGTTGCCAAGTAAGTGTTAGGGTTGGGTTGTTTGTACAAATTTTCTTTGATAACATCAGGATCTAGATCATACCCTTGGGCAAACTTGATTGTCAAATCTTGGGGCATTTTATGAAAATAGTAGTCGCGTATCAATTTTCTGCCAAAATAATTACCACTGCCATCATCCATAGGTATATAGCCCAATGACACTACTTTTTGAAAAAGTTGATTGCCATCGTAGTAGCTACAATTGGAACCTGTACCTAAAATACATACAATACCTTGGTGACCGATCTTAATTGTAGAAAAAATTGCTGCATAAGTATCTTCTTTGACTTCTGATATTGCATTTGGAAAAAAATCGCAAAAAATATCCTTTAAAAATTTTTTCATACGATCTGTTCCGCAACCCGCGCCATAAAAATGTAAACGGGAAACTTTTTCCTTATTTTTTGATAGTTCAAAATTATTGGCCAAGCGATCTTCGATTACTTCTCGGGTAAGCACCTCGGGGCTAAGACCTAAAGTTTGGGTCAAGAACAATTGATTGCCTTTTTCGTCCAATGCTATCCAATCTGATTTAGTAGCACCACTGTCAACTATCAATACCATAGACCGAAAAACTTAAATAAATTATCCTAAAAAACAGATATTACTATTTTTCAGGATAATTATAATTACTAATTAAAAATATTATAAGCTTGCAACATGCTGCGTAAGATCTACCATTTTATTAGAGAATGCTGCTTCATTATCATACCAGCATATCAACTTAAAGAACTTAGAATTCAATTCAATTCCCGCTCCTGCATCAAAAATACTTGTTCTGGCGTCGCCTATGAAATCTTGGGAAACCAATTTTTCTTCAGTATAACCTATTATTCCTTTCAATGCTCCTTCAGAAGCTGATTTAAATACTTTCTTTATTTCTTCGTATGAAGTTTCTTTTTCAAGGCGAACCGTTAAATCAACTACAGAAACATTAGCAGTAGGAACCCTAAAGGCCATACCTGTAAGTTTTCCTTTTAAAGCAGGAATTACTTTTGTCACTGCAACTGCCGCACCTGTAGAAGCGGGTATAATGTTCAACATTGCGCTTCTACCACCTCGCCAATCTTTTCTAGATGGTCCATCTACAGTCATCTGTGTAGCTGTTGTAGCATGAACTGTTGTCATCAAAGCTTCTTCAATACCAAAATTATCATTCAATACTTTGGCCATTGGAGCCAAACAATTGGTTGTACAAGATGCATTTGAAACAATGGTGTCAGATGCTTTTAGATCTGTATGGTTCACACCCATTACAAACATTGGAGCATCTTTCGAAGGCGCAGAAATAACTACTTTTTTAGCACCACCATCAATATGATATTGGGCAGTTTCCAAAGTGGTGAAAATACCTGTGCATTCTGCAACAATTTCAGCCCCTACAGCGTCCCATTTGATATTCTTTGGATCTCTTTCAGCAGTAATACGAACCGTTTTTCCGTTAACGACCAAATGATCATCTTTAACCTCAACAGTACCTTCAAATTTTCCGTGAACAGAATCATATTTCAACAAATAAGCAAGATGCTCAACATTTAACAAATCATTAATGGCAACTACATCTACATCATCCCTTTTAATCGTTGTTCTGAAGACTAGTCTTCCTATTCTTCCAAATCCGTTAATTCCTATTTTTAAGTTTGCCATTTTTATCTATTTAATATTACAATTTTATATTGTCATTATATCTGAAACCCGTATGAGTTCATTATCTATCTTAGTATGCCCCTTAATAGCTTTGCTTATTGGGGTCAATGTAATTTCATTATTCCGTATACCTACCATTAGGCTTGATTCGCCCTCTAAAAGAGTTTCTACTGCTTTTACGCCCATTCTACTGGCCAATACCCTATCAAAACATGAAGG
>QILY01000049.1 GCA_003232155.1 Maribacter sp. | reverse complement strand
AATATCAAATATTGGATAGATTGACATTCTGTCGTTTTTTGGGTCTGTCATTAAATGACAGGGATCCAGAGAAAAAGACAGTTTGGCCCTTTAGGAACAAATTGATAGAAAAAGGGATTGAAAAAGAACTTTTCGAAAAATTCACCACCTTGTTGGAAAACCATGGACTTGATTGCCCATGAAGGCAAGATTATCGGTGCCAGTTTTGTGAAAGCCCCCCGCCAAAGCAATGGCAAAGATAAGAACAAAGAAAAAAAGAAGGGAAAACGCCAAAAGAGTGGGATGGCAGACCCAATAAGAAACGCCAAAAAGATGTGGATGCCCGTTGGACAAAAAAGAACGACCAGACTTATTATGGATATAAAAACCATGCAAAGGTGGATAATAAGCATAAGTTCATCGACACCTATGCAACAACGGACGCCTCAATACGCGGTTCACAGGCACTGGAGGGCTTATATTGACCGAAAAGGAAGAACCAAGACCTTTGGGCAGATAGTGCCTATACGGGAAAGGAGCAGGAAAAGACGATCAAAAAATACAATATGATCACTAAAGTACATGAAAAAAGGCATAAAAACAGCCCCTTGACAGAGGCACAGAAAAAATCGAACAAAGAAAAATCAAGACCGAGTTTGAAACCACAAATTTTCACTTAGTGCAAGGAAGATCGATCAAAAAAAGTCAATAGAGCTTGCCTATAATCAATCATTTTGCAATTTTAATCGTTCTACTTCGCTTACACCTGCCCACTTATCGAATTTAACAGCTATTTGGCTACCTATGGCAGGGTATTTGTTATTTTTACACTGATTTTCCGACTGTTATAAAACGTATGAGATTAATACTTATAGCTATACCATTATTTTTTCTGCCATTTTTAGGATGGTCGCAAACCGATATCCCTACTGTAAAACCTTTAAAAATTGAAGCAGCTAACAAGCTCGATAAAAAAGGTACTCCGAATAAAGGCTTGGCATTAAAAATACCATCAGCAATAAAAAATCAATCTCAAATCAACATAAACCTTGATGGTAGAAATCCTGTAAAAATGCTTCCAGAAAGAAAATTGGTACAAGCTGGAACGGGAATGAAAATTGACCCTAAGGTCGGGCCAAGGGAAAACAGTGGAAAAGGTTCTTCAAAACGTTTTGGAGACCAATATTTAGGCGATATAAAAAATAATGGGAAATTTGTAGGTATTCTATGCCGTGATCATGAATATGTTGATGGTGATCGTGTAAAAATAATTGTGAACGGTGTAGTTGCGGACCCAAATATACTTTTGACAGCTGTTTTTAAAGGAATAAATGTAGATTTAAAAAAGGGTTTTAACCGAATCGATTTCGTAGCGCTCAATGAGGGTTCTTCAGCACCAAATACTGCACAAGTAGATGTTTATGATGACAAAGGACAACTAATTTATTCTAACAAATGGTTGCTTTCTGCCGGATCTAAGGCTACGTTTATTATTACTAAGGAGTAGAAACAGTTGACAGTTGGGCAAACTGAATACCCCATAAATACCAAAATACATTAGTGTCAAGTCGCGCCATGCCTTCGTTAAAAAATAATTCCGTAGCTACGGCTATGCTTCTGCCACCGCTTCACCTCGCCCATAGCTCTCGCTATGTCGTGCCCTGGCCTAGCACAAAATCCACGATTGCCTTACCCAACATTTCAGCCTTGACTTAACACTAGTGGGAATTCGTGAAACCCGTGGCCATTCTTCTCTGTGAGCCTCTTTTCCCTCTCTATGACTTTGGAAAATAACCAATTTAGGAATTTGTATTATTTTCTTTCTCCCGGTCGATAGGTCTCTTTAGCCCGTTGTAAAACATCTTCCTTATAATAAGGCACATCTTTCCATTCTATATCCGCATATTTTTGAATTTGGTCATCAAAATAGGGTGAATTTGGGTCTCCACTTTGCCCACCTGCAAGAATTGTTTTTGCTTTTACTTTATCACCAAACTCTACCACCGCTACAAAGCTATTGCCACGAGTACCATAAATCTTTTTGGTATTATTAGTATATCGTGCTCCATACGCTGCCAAGGCGCCCCACCGACCAGAAGCGAAACCTATGGGTATACTAGGTTTGTTATCATCAAAAGGCTGACGAATATCACCGTTTAAACGTTGATATCGATTTACTTCGCCCCAGGGCATTTTCCATGTGCCAAAATCAACGGTTAATTGGTCTATAACTTCTTCAAAAAGTTTAAGCATTGACCCATATGAAATATAATTTTCAACAGTATTGAACAATTCTATTTGTGTGGGTCTTTTTTTCATTTTCCCCGACAATTCCAACTGCAAACATTTCGTTCCATAATAATGGGACAAGGTCATGGCTACAGATTCCTTAGCGGTTTTATAATCCCACTTTTCTAGTGTTTCAATAGCCTCTCTTAATTTCGGGTTTTTATCATCATGTCGGTTATAAGCCTTTATTAATCTCGGAATTAAAGCCTCAAATGCTGGCAAATAAGGGTCATGCGCCAATTCAATTAATCCGTCTAAAGTAAAATCCTTTTTATCTTTTAATAAACCTATTGCGTGAACCCCACGAAAATTCTCTCTATCAATAGACATATAATTAGGGTAGTTCTCTTTCTTTGGACTGAATTCCAACGCAGCTGTATAAGGGGTGGAGTTACAATTCTGTAACCATCCGTTTTCAGGATTCAGCAAACCAATATTTTCATCAACCGTGTGCAAACCTTGCCAATCCGTTTTAGGGTTGCTACCATCAACAGGTTTAGAATAATCAAAAGAAGCGTCACGTTTAGGAACAAAGTTGCCATGAAAATAAGCGATATTTCCCTCAGCATCGGCATAGACGGTATTGTTACTGGAATTGGTACGGATGTCCATCATTTCGCGAAACCCTTTGTAACCATCCTTTTTAGTTCGTACAAAAGATTGCTCCAATGCTTTTACGGGTTCCCACATCATAGCAGAAGCTGTCCATCGACCATCTACCATATGTGTTATAGGACCATGATGGGTATGGTATGCAGGAAAAGTTCGGGTTTTTTGGCTATCGCCATCTTTAAACTTCAATGTGATTTCAGAAACCTCAACAGGTCGCAATTCCTCTCCATATTGATAAGCAATGTTACCCTCTATATTAATAATGTTTTCTTTAAATTCATCCATTACATCCGTATAAGTAGAAGTATGCATCCAACCTGTCTTTTCATTAAAACCTTGATACACAAAAAATTGCCCCCAAGTAACTGCTCCATAAGCATTCAAACCTTCTTCACTAACTACATGCACTTCTCCCCGAAAATAGAATGAGGTATGCGGATTTATAAGCAACATCGCATTCCCAGATTTAGTCAACTTTCCAGAAACAGCAATTCCGTTAGAACCTTGTGGCTCTGCCATTTCTTCTCTCTTTTTTATTTGAAGTTCATCGGCTATTGGGATTTGCATCCCGCTTTCATAAAAAGCCTTGATTTTACTGGTACGAATACGTTCAATATCCCCCCCAATGGAGCCTTCACTAAAGTACATTGGCATCCAAGGCTCAAAATGGGTGAGCAACCTAGGTTTTACTGCTGGGTGGGTTTCCAGATAGTAATTAATTCCATCCGCGAAAGCGTCACATAGTTTTTTCAACCAATCTGGACTTTTCCCATAATTGACTTTGGCCTCTTCTTCGGTCATAAAAAGCTTAGCTCTTAAATCACTATAAATAGCATCCTCACCTTCAACTTCTGCCAAACGACCGGTAGCCCATATATAATTTTGCTCTACCCGATTAAAATCATCTTCGCACTGCGCATATAAAAGGCCAAAAACAGCATCAGCATCCGTTTTACCATAAATATGTGGCACACCATAATCATCACGAATTATGGTCACTCTCTCTGCTTTTTCTTTTAAGCTTAAATCGTTGTAATTAACTTGGGGCGTGGTTTCATTTTTAGTTTTGCAAGAAAAAATCAGAACAAGGGATAACAATAGAAGTATACGATTCATCATTTTTTATTTTGAACTATGAAGATACATCAAAAACTTTGTTGACAAAAGCTACCAACTACAGTTTGAGCCACCCCCTGAAGAACCAAAAGAATGTGAGCCCGAAAACGAAAACGTCTTGCGCATATAGCTCTTTTCGTTTTTAACCCGCATTATTCACGGGTTTTCGTTATGAAAAGCCAAAGTACTAACCTGCCTGCCGGCAAAGGCAGGTAGAATTGAGAAGCGCAGAGGTTTTTTAGAGAAAGAATTGTAGCCCAATTTTGAGCTAAACAAATTTCGAGCACCTGCCTGACCGGCAGGCAGGTTTTCAATTATAGCAGGTAGTTTGGTTTTGGAATAGAATATCCGCGAATAATGCGGGTTAAGCCAAGAGATTTTAAAATCTTCTTTTCAAAGACAACATATTTATTTTAGTGTGCTAACATTTCAACTTGATGCATAATTCGGGTTTAATTCTCTATAATTTCAGGTAACTTGCAGCTTATTATCTAATCAAGTACTGTCTAGACCTATCTCAAAAAATAAAATAATAAAATGGCCGAAAAAAAAGTCAGTATTCTTACCGCATTCAAAACCATTATTTGGCCAAGACGTAAATTAGTTTTTATTGGGCTGTTCTTAATTGTAATTAGCAAAGCGGCAAGTTTTGTTGCACCACTGTCTCTTAAATATTTAATGGACGATATCATTCCAAACAAAGATATTGACTTTTTACAACTATTGGTCGGTGCTGTTATTTTGGCTATTACTGTTCAGGCGATAACTTCTTTTCTACTTACCAAAATATTGAGCGTACAAGCACAATTTTTAATTTCTGAACTTCGCGCACAAGTACAGAAAAAAGTGCTTTCGCTACCCATCCAATTTTTTGATAATACAAAATCTGGCGCATTGGTTTCCCGTATCATGAGTGATGTAGAAGGTGTACGAAACCTTATCGGTACCGGACTCGTGCAACTAGTTGGCGGGTCTATTACTGCGATTGTCTCACTCGTTCTCTTACTTCGCATCAGTTGGTCAATGACACTTTTTACGTTAATTCCGTTAGCAATTTTTGCTATAGTTGCTTTAAAAGCTTTTAAGTTCATACGGCCTATTTTTAGAAATAGAGGCAAGATCAACGCCGAAGTTACCGGTAGGCTGACAGAAACTTTAGGTGGTGTTCGAGTCATTAAAGGTTTTAATGCCGAGGCTCAAGAAAATAAGGTCTTTGAACTAGGAGTTGCCAAACTGTTTGAGAATGTAAAAAAGAGTTTGACCGCTACAGCTTTTATGACAAGCTCTTCTACTTTTTTATTGGGAGTTGCCACAACTGGGGTTATGGGCCTTGGAGGTTACGAAATAATGAACGGGAGTTTATCAATAGGAGAATTCCTAACCTTTACTTTTTTATTGGGATTGATGATTGCCCCCATTGTACAAATGAGTAATATCGGAAGCCAATTGACGGAAGCTTTAGCCGGACTCGACCGTACCGAAGAACTCATGAATATGACTCCTGAATCAGATGAGGAGAACCGTACCATTGTTCTGGATAGCATTAAAGGTGATATTGTTTTTAATGATGTTTCCTTCGCTTATGAAGAAAATAAAGAAGTATTGCACAATATCAGTTTCGAAGCAAAATCTGGAGATGTTATTGCGCTAGTGGGAAGTTCAGGTTCTGGAAAATCAACTATCGCTGGTTTAGCGGCTACCTTTTTGAATCCGCAATCGGGTATTATATCCATTGATGGAAAAGATGTGTCCAAAGTGAACCTGAACAGCTATAGAAAAAATCTAGGCGTGGTTTTACAAGATGAATTTTTGTTTGAGGGTACTATTCGCCAAAATATCCTTTTCCCAAGACCCAATGCCAGTGAAGAAGAGTTGCAAGCAGCTGTAAAGGCAGCTTATGTAAATGAATTTACAGACCGTTTTGAAGATGGACTTGAAACATTGATAGGAGAACGGGGCGTGAAACTTTCTGGCGGACAACGCCAACGTATTTCCATTGCTCGTGCAATTTTGGCAAATCCTAAAATATTGATTCTAGATGAAGCGACTTCTAACCTAGATACTGAAAGTGAGGCTCTCATTCAAAAGAGTTTAGCTACTTTAACCAAAGGAAGAACCACCTTTGTTATCGCACACCGTTTAAGCACTATCAGAAAAGCAAATCAGATTTTAGTGATCGAGAACGGAAAAATTGC
>QILY01000272.1 GCA_003232155.1 Maribacter sp. | reverse complement strand
TATCTCTGAACAATGTTTTTTCAAACAACAATTTTAGCCATGCAGCAACAATTCTGACTTCATTGGGAGTAGTTGCTCTTATTGGACAAGCAACCATTGGTTTCATATACATTGTTATGCTCTTTTTAATATTACTTATAGAAGATAGGTTTAGTATGTATTTGTCATGTTACTATCTACGCAAATGATAAAGTCAGGATTCTCTTTCAACAACTTATTTATGTTTTCTTGAGATACAGTAGTGATAGTAGAATACTTCAAATCTGTCCTTTCTCTTTTTAAATACCATAAAATCCCTTCGTAATTATCTGAATGATAAGCCCCATTATAGTGTATGAATAAATTATCTTCCACATAATTTTTTAAAATAAAGTGTGCCATAGTAGCATCTTTAATTGCTTGTGCCTTAACCAATTTTGGGCTTCCATGTTCACCCATCATTACAAGTATATTTTTATATGTTGAAAGCTCACTATCAAAAGGAATTGGTAATGGTGCGATGTATTCTTTTTTTTTAGTCGATAGTGAATCAAGTGCTTCAAAACCTTTTTTAAAGACCATGTTCGCATATCTTCTCGGAATATTGGTTGCAACAAATGGGAGTTGATTGTTTTTTGCAAAATCAACTAAAGGCGCATAATCAGTTTTGTAATTCGGCCAGAGCCTTGCTAGTGAATCAAGCTCCTTATTTGTAATTGAACCTGTAAGATATTCATTTAATACAAGTTGATTGTCTGCCTCAAACATCTCTGCTCCAAGAATAAGATTTCTCTGGTTATTCATGTCTGAAGTGACTTCGTATTGCAACCAATGGGAAATCGGGTTATTGTGTAATTCTCCAAATAGAACAATATCTTTTTCTACAAGATTTTTAATCATCTTCTTATAAGATACTTTTTTGCCTTTAGGGTTGTAGATTACATACGCAGGTTTTTGACAGAATACGGTTCCTGCCATAAATAACAGAACCAAAATTATTGTTTTTTTCATAATTCATTCATTTATCAAATTCTGAAGTAACGTTTTTTAATGATCGAAATTAAGCTTTAAACACACTTTTCACTAAACTCCAAATTTCGGTAAAATTCTCTTTAAAACGTTACCTGCGGTAATTATTTTCTTTTTCGGAAAAGTGAGAATTGAAGATAAGGTTTGGTTTCTATGTTGAATGCTCAAAATTTTGAACCTAAAGAACTTTTATTAAGAATCAAAAATTATGACCTTGATATCAAGGTCGATCACAAAATACAGGAAGGAGTACATATAGGCTGTCTGTTAGATGTTAATGCCAAGAACTAAATAAACTACCTCGACCCAAGGGCCCGAGGTATTAAATAGGAATTCCCTTTTTATTTTGACGCAAGCGGGGAATTAACCCAAAAAAAGATTAACCGAATCACAAAAAACCATACTTAAAACTAAAAGGAATATACAAAACCTATACTATAGAAGGCTTAAAAACTTTTTCAATAAATTTATAATTTCATATAAACAGTAGCCTAAAATAGTACATCAAAGCCGTATCTTTGCAGCTTAATTTCTCAAAATAGATGGGTAAACTTTTAATTGTTGGTACAGTAGCTTTTGATGAAATCGAAACTCCTTTTGGCAAAACCGACAAAATCTTAGGAGGTGCAGCAACCTTTATAGGCATGGCAGCTTCGCAGTTTAACGTAGATTCGGCTATTATTTCAATTGTTGGTGATGATATACCTCAAGAATATCTAGATGTTCTCTCCAATAAAAACATTGACTTATCTGGTCTGGAAATCGTTAAGGGCGGAAAAACCTTTTACTGGAAGGGCAAGTACCATAATGACTTGAACTCACGTGAGACCTTAGTGACCGAACTCAATACATTAGCTGATTTCAATCCCGTTGTACCTGAAAATTACAAAGATGCTGATGTGGTCATGTTGGGCAATCTGCACCCTATGGTACAAATGAGCGTAATCGACCAAATGGCAAAACGACCAAAGCTCATAGTTTTAGATACCATGAATTTTTGGATGGACAATGCTTTGGATGATGTATTGAAAGTTATAAAACACATTGATGTAATCACTATTAATGATGAAGAGGCAAGGCAATTGACTGGCGAGTATTCTTTGGTGAAAGCAGCTAAAAAAATTCAGACTATGGGGCCTAAATATGTGGTCATCAAAAAAGGTGAGCATGGTGCATTGTTGTTTCATAAAGACAATATTTTCTTTGCTCCCGCACTCCCATTAGAAGAAGTTTTTGACCCAACTGGAGCAGGTGATACATTTGCAGGGGGCTTTACAGGCTACTTAGCGACTACAGATACTATTTCTTTTGACACTATGAAAACCGCGGTAATTCATGGTTCGAACTTGGCATCGTTCTCTGTGGAGCGTTTCGGCACAGAGCGTATGGAAGTCCTTGAAAGAGATGAGGTCAATAAACGCTTACATCAATTTAAAGCATTAACACAATTCGACATCGAACTAAAATAAAAACGCGCCCTGATAATTCGGGGCTTTTTTAATTTATATAACTAATGAGCGACGCAATTAAGCACGAATGTGGTATATCGGTAATTCGATTGTTAAAACCTCTGGAATATTATAAGGAGAAATACGGTACTGCCTTTTACGGTGTCAATAAAATGTATCTAATGATGGAAAAGCAGCACAACCGTGGTCAAGATGGTGCCGGTTTTGCTAGTATTAAATTAGATATGGATGCGGGCGAACGGTATATGAGCCGTGTACGTTCTGCCGAAAAACAGCCCATTCAAGATATTTTTGCGCAAATCAATGACCGTATCAATACCACGCTGCAAGAACACCCAGAATATGCCGATGATGTTACTTTACAAAAAAAACATATTCCTTATATAGGTGAATTACTTATGGGGCATGTACGTTACGGTACTTTCGGAAAAAACAATATTGAAAATGTACATCCGTTTTTACGGCAGAACAATTGGATGCACCGTAACCTTATTATGGCCGGAAATTTTAATATGACCAACGTGCACGAACTTTTTGATAATCTCGTGCAATTGGGGCAACACCCAAAAGAAATGGCCGATACCGTAACGGTAATGGAAAAAATAGGTCATTTTTTAGATGATGCCGTTGCTAAACTATATAAGCAGATTAAAAAAGAAGGGTACACAAAACAAGAAGCTTCACCCATAATCGCTGACCGATTAAAAATATCTAAAATATTAAGAAGGGCAGCCAAAAATTTTGATGGCGGTTATGCTATGGCTGGCTTATTAGGCCATGGTGATGCTTTTGTACTTCGTGATCCAGCAGGTATACGCCCTGCTTATTATTATCGAGATGATGAAGTTGTAGTAGTAGCATCAGAAAGACCCGCAATACAAACGGTTTTTAATGTAGCCTATGAAGATGTAAAAGAATTAGACCCTGGTCATGCTATAATTGTGAAAAAGGATGGAAGTTCTACGATTAAAGAAATTCTTGAACCAACTGAAAGAAAAGCTTGTTCTTTTGAACGTATTTATTTTTCCCGCGGAAGCGATAAAGAAATATATCAAGAACGTAAAGAATTGGGAAAACTCCTTTTTCCCCAGATTTTAAAATCAATTGAAGGTGATATAAAGAATACAGTATTCTCTTATATACCTAATACCGCAGAAACATCGTTCTTTGGCATGGTCAAAGAGGCACAAAACTATCTAAACAAAAAAAAAGAGGAACAAATTCTAGCTATTGGTTCAAAAATCACCAGTAAAGAACTGCATGAAATTCTTGAGGTACGCCCGCGAATAGAAAAAGTAGCTATTAAAGATGCCAAACTAAGAACTTTTATTACCCAAGACAGTAGTAGAGATGATTTGGTAGCGCACATATATGATATCTCATACGGTTCAGTAGAAAAAGGTGATAATTTAGTGATCATTGATGACAGTATTGTTCGAGGCACTACACTTAAGAAAAGTATACTTCGCATATTAGATCGCCTATCACCAAAAAAAATAATTGTAGTATCATCTGCCCCTCAAATACGTTACCCCGATTGTTATGGTATTGATATGGCCAAGCTTGAAGATTTTATTGCCTTTAGGGCTGCATTGGCGTTACATAAAGATAAGGGCACTATGAACCTAGTTGAAGACATCTATAAAAAATGTCTAACACAGATAAATTCAAAAGATAAAGATGTTATCAATTATGTAAAAGAATTCTATGTCCCTTTTACTCCTGAAGAGATATCATTAAAAACAGGTGAGTTATTAAGTCCTGTAGGTATTAAAGCTGAAGTTCAAATTATTTATCAAAATATTGAAAATTTGCACCAAGCTTGTCCAAAGAATTTAGGGGATTGGTATTTTACGGGAGACTACCCTACATCTGGTGGAAATAGAGTAGTAAACAAAGCCTTTATTAATTTTTACGAAGGAAAAAACGAAAGAGCTTATTAGATAATTCTTTCGATGAAATGCATCAATTTATGTATTTCATCGATAAATTAGGCTTTTTGGCGTGTTTTTAACCCCTTTGGTAGATAGCCCGACTATTTTAGACTTGCCATAGCATAAGTAGGTTAAGTTCATGGTAAGATTTGGGGCAAAAAGACGGGGCTATGCTCCGTCTTTTTATTTTCTCATTTCCCATTATTTTCTTTCTACACTGATAGAATACAGTATAATCACTAAAAAAGCATTTCAACCAAAGATTAGGGTGTTCATCCATAATATTTTCTCAAAAAGAAACAACACTGTACTTTTGAAGAACCATAGCATAAGTAGGTTAAGTTCATGGTAAGATTTAGGGAAAACGCTGTATCAAACGATTAAAAACGTGACAACAATACCTTCGTTTTCTTTTTGATGTTGCGCTTGATGAAATCGGATATTTCGGTCGATAAAATCCCTGAAATGCTATCAGG
>QILY01000181.1 GCA_003232155.1 Maribacter sp. | reverse complement strand
GTGATATCTTGATATTTTATTGCGAAGGGCTTAACACTCACTATTCCATCTTTAAAAGATAATTTAGTTTTTAAATCATTAAGATTCAATTGCTTTATATCAATAAAACCAAGCTTGTTATCTAGGGCCGATAATAATGGGGCTTTTTGGGTATCAATATCTTTGGTCAATATCTTTGCTAAAATATTACCACTAAGACTTAGAAGATCAGGAGTGAAATCGTCAGTCAGGTTTCCGGAGAGCTCAATATCAGAATCTAAATTACCTTGAAGTACTTGGGCTATTGGCGCCAAGACTTTAAATAGCTCTAGAGATTTAAAGGTTTCACTGATCTGCAACTTATCCATACCCAGTTTCATAGCAAAAGTGGGGATATCATTTTTTGTAGACACTTCTCCGCTAAAGGCCATTTTTCCATTAAAAATAGAAGTCGTCATATTATTTAAAATTGCTTTTTCGTCTTTGATACGAAGATTTCCTTTTAGATCTGTCAAAGTTAAATTATCATATAACACAGTATTAGCCGATACGCTTATTGTAACATCTAAAAAAGATGGGATTTTTATTTTTTCCGCTATGGATGTTGATTCTTCTGTTTTATCGTCACCTTCTTCTGCAACCATAAAATCGTCAAGAGCAAAAGTGTTCGACTTTAGACTGAAGTTACCCTCTACTTTTTCGTCATTGAACATAAAACCTAATAAATTGTTTATGGTTCCTGTTGCATTAAAATCGGTCTTGCCCGTAGTACCTTCTAATTGATTTAATGTAACGGTCTTGGGGTTAAAAGTGAGTGATGTACTATTTAACTTAACGGGATTGGGCATTTCTGCCGATTTGTATTCAAAATTTTTAAGGCGCATATTACCCGAAGTCTTGGTGTTTTCATAACGTTTTTCCTCAACAGACGCCATATCAAAAGCCGTAGTAATATCTACATTCAATATCCCTTTTAAATCTATATCAGCAGGAACAGGATAGGCCTTTTGAATATTAGCCAAATTCAATATACCATCAACATGGGCATTTACTTTCGTGTTACCCATCAATTCTGTGATTTTAGAGACCAGGTTAAAAGTGTCCTCATCAATCATGAAAGATAGTTTTTGAATATTTACAAAAGTATCATCGGCAACACCTGTAGTATTATGCACTGCAATATCAATAAATACATTACGGACTGTCTTTGGCAAATCGGGGTATTTGAAAGATGCGTTATCAGAATTTATATTCACATTGAATTTCGGAATATGATTTTCATCAACCACGCCATTAAACCTTCCTTCTAACATAAAATTTCCGGTAGTTGTTACATCTTCAATATTCTTAGAATATGTTTTGGGTATTACGGCTAAAAAGTTTTTAAAATCAGAAGACGGAGTTTTAAAATTGATATCAACTTCTTGGTTGTTATCATTCAATTTCACATAACCATCAAAAACCAAAGGCAGTTGGTTGATCAAGGCTTCATTTTTTAGAAATGAATATTTGTTCTCTTTTAAATCTACACTAATTAAGGCGTCAAGTTCGATTCTATTTTTATCTAAATAATTAGTGCTATCCATCTCGAAAGAAACCAATGCCTCAGTAGTTGTATCCAACTCAGAAATTTCTAAAGATAAATCGCCTTTGCCCTTATGCTGAAGATTGGAAAGTAAAAAAGATAAGCCACCCACTTTGTCTATATATGATATGTTTGAATTTATAATTTCGTAAGATTCTAAATCCAATTGAAAACCTGAAGATGTATCCGTAGAAGTGCTTTCATTCTGATTTCCAGAATCTTTACCAATATCATAACTGGCATTACCATCTTTATCAATGATTATATTAAGATTGGCTTCATCAACAAAAAGGCGTTGAATACTAATAGGCTTATCTTCATTTTTAAAAAGTTGGGAGATGCCCATTTTTAAATCAATATGTTGGGCAGCAAAAAGCGTATCTCCTTCAAATGGTGCTATATTAATCAAAGAAACACCTGTAAGTGAGACTTCAGCATTAGGAAAACTACTTACTAAGCTCAATTTTGCATCCGTGAAATCTAAAGTAGCATTTATGTTATTATTGACATTGTTCTTTATAAGGTCGCCGATCTTAGCTTCTAAAATAAAAGGAGCGGCTATCAAAATACCAACAACCAACAATAACAAAACTCCTATAATCTTTATGATTTTCTTCTTCATAGTGCTCAATAGTATATCAAAAATACGTTGTACATATATAACTCTTAAGGGGCCAGAATATTTTAAATTTCCAGGTTTATTTCTTCCCCTACTTTAAGGCTAAAACGTTTTCTTAGAAGAAATAGAGAAAAGGGGTGTCAAAGAATGCTATTAAAACCTTAAAAAGAAAACCGCTGATGACCAGACCAGTGAATCTCTGCCATGATATCCCACCAAAAGAACACAATAACAAAACCACAGTAAACGTATCGATTAACTGAGATAAAAACGTTGAAAAGTTATTCCGCAACCATAGCTGTTTTCCTTTGTATCTGTTAAGAAATAAATGGTGCAGAATCGGGGCAGGTATTGTGCTCTTTTTTAAAGTTAAAATTTTCAAGCATAGCCATAGCTACGGTTGAAAATTTTAACAAAAAAAAAGGGTAGAATGGCAAGCCGAAATGTATCAGTTATTTCTTAACAGATACTAACTAAGTGATGAACAAAGCCCCGAAATAAAGGTAAATTTTAAACGCTGTTCTTTTGTCTTTTTGTGTCATTGGAAATCTCTAGACATTACGTAAAACATCATTCTAAGAAAGCCTATAGTTTACTATCTAATGACAACAGGAAAGAAATTAGGGAAAGCTATACAAAGATTAAATTTGATACTGTTCGGGGTTACAGAATCCAAACCTTACTGGTTTGATTGGGATTATATAACGATGGTGTACAACGAAAAATGTGGAGTTGATGGAGATTTGGATAAATTTGCCCACGAATATGTTTTTGGATTTTCGTTGTTATATGATATGTTAGATAACCAAGAAGCAAAAGAGGCTATGTACATAGAATTAAGGTCTCACATTTTAGTCAAGCTAATGAATAATGAAATTTAGATTTTTCTGATTATTTATATCATCAAAAACTTACTTCATTGTCGAAATTACAATACAACACTCAAATAAAATTATTTACGTAGTTTTTTTCTTGTTAATTATATTATAATTTTTTAATTATTTAGATTGTAAAATACTCAATTCCAGAATCTTAAGGAAAATCTCCAAATTTATGTAACAGTTCAGCCGTTCGCCCAATAATTTTCTTTTAAAAAAAAGGCGGTATAGATTTGGATCCTATGTTATTATTTCGGATCTTTCACAAAACCGTTAGTATTGACCGATAAGCAGCTTCTATCACAGTTAAGAAAAGAGTTCGTTCTCTTCAAAGAAGAGACACGTAAAATTATCGAGACCCTACAAAAGCAGAACGCCTTACTGAAAGAACGCCTGTCCAAATACGAAAACCCCAAGAACAGCGGCAATAGCAGTATTGCCCCGTCTCAAGACCCCTTTAGAAAAACCAAGAGCCTACGTGTGAAATCAAACAAGCCCCAAGGCGGTCAAAAAGGACACAAGGGGAGCAAGCTCAGAATGGTCGCCAGTTCCGATGCCGAGATAGTGATCCATGATGTTACACAATGTAACCGTTGTGGTCATGGGCTTCCCGAAGATGCGTGCAACTATGACGCCCGCCAAGTCTTCGATATCCCACCAATTGCCATAAAGGTCACCGAACATAGAAGGCTGAACAAGACCTGTGGCAAGTGTGGGACACCAAACTCTGGAAGGTTTCCTGAGGGACTTGTACAGGAGGCCCAATATGGCAATGGACTAAAATCGCTATGTGTATATCTCCAGAATTATCAGATGCTCCCCTTTGCACGCTGTAGCGAGTTCATTTCTGATTTGACGGGGCATCATTTTTCCAGAGGCAGCCTGTCCAATTTCCAGAAACAATGCTTTGTTCGTTTACAGGATTATCAGCAGAACATAAAACAACAATTATTACAAAGCCCTATACTGCATGGCGACGAGACCGGTATCCGCCTTAACGGCAAGAACAGTTGGATGCACGTGGTGAGCAACAAGACCATCAGCTTTTTTGCCCATCATTTGAACAGGGGAAAAAAGGCTATGGATGATATAGGGTTATTAGAACTTTATAAGGGCACCCTTGTCCATGATCGCTTTAGCAGTTACTTCTCCTACTCCTGCGACCATAGTCTTTGCAATGCCCATATACTAAGAAATCTTGTTTATGTTGAAGAAACCTTTGACGCCCCTTGGGCAAAAAAAATAAGGCCATTACTGATACAAGCTAAAAACGCTAAAGAGAAAAATCACAAATTAAAAGCCTCCTATTATTCTAAGATATTCAAGCGATACGTCAATATTATCAGACCCGTGATAAAGAATTATGACAAGAAATTCAAAAAGACCGATGAGCAGCGATTAGCATTTGCGCTAGAAAAACACAAATATCTATTTCTTAAATTCATCAAACAGATTGATGTTCCTTTTGATAATAACCAAGCTGAAAGGGACCTGAGAATGATCAAGGTCAAACAGAAAGTGTCAGGTTGTTTTAGATCACAGACCCATGCGCAATACTTTGCAACAATTAGGGGTTACATCTCTACACTAAAGAAAAATAAACAGCCCGTACTACAAAATATTCAACAAGCTTTTCTTGAAAATCCATATCTGC
>QILY01000066.1 GCA_003232155.1 Maribacter sp. | reverse complement strand
CTTTGTTGAAAGAATATAACAATACTATTATGTTTAATCAGAATTTAACCGAAGATGAAACTAGGGCGGTGGCGGAGTATTTGAGAACGCTATAAGGTTTTTCCAAGCTAAAGTGTATCAGTTATTTCTTAACTCAAAATTGAGCTACAGTTCCTTCGCTAAAAAACTTCTGCGCTTTCCAATGCTATTGGTATTTTGACTTTTCATAACGAAAACCCGTGAATAATGCGGGTTAAAGCCCCCAGAGCTTAAAAGGATTTTCTGCATTGCCTTCCACTTTTTTTACTTTATGGGGTATGAAGCCCATCGGTGCGAAAACGTACGCTAAAGCTTAAGATCCCGTCGAAGGGTTAACTGCCATAGAAGTGCATGAAGGATGTAACTAACTTTGAACCATATCGGGGGCTGGGCAAAAATGACCCATTTAGTAATTTAGCGGTTATGGTCTAAACCTTTATATTACTAACCTGATTAAACGCGAATTCCTCTGGGAACTACTTCCCAGAGGAATTGAATCAATCAACAGAATTTAATTTATAAATCTGATAAGCATCAATCTTAAATACTAATTCATTTCTAAGATTTCACGATCAATCAATATCCATTTATCTTTTAGCCTTTCAAATATGAGCAATAGTTCGCCACCAGTTAGCTTGGTCGGTTTGCCATTTTCACGAGTTCGATATACACTATAGTACACTAGAGCAAGTTTCTTTGAAACAATCAAAGGTCTGGAGAAATTAAATTCCCTATCAGCTCCAGTTTTACTTGGAGGTTTTAGATTCTCTTTAATTTTTTGAATTATGTGGACCGTACTATCACAGAGTATTAAAGGTTGTTTTTTTAACTCCGCTTCAAGAATAGCTGCTTCTTCAGATGTAATTAGGTTAGTTAAAATAACAGCCTCCAAAGCAAATTGACTTGGGGTATAATTAAACGAAAGTTCTGTAGAACCCCCCGGTTTAAACTTAATACTCTCAAGTGCCTGTTTGTAAAAATCATGCTCAAAACAATCATCAATTTGAGCGTTACAATTGGTTATAAGACCAATTATAAAAATTACTGTGATTATTTTCATATTATAATTTTCCTTTTGTTAGTATTATTTCACCAACGTTATCCCTCCAAACTCTTTCTCCAAATACCATTTCTTCAAATATCGTTCCAGCTTCATTCTCTTGTATATTATCTTCTGCCCAAAGATCGCGCCAAAATGTATCTCCAAATACTGTATCTCCAAGATGGGTATACTCATGAAGAATTGTAACAGCTATAAGAAAGCCTATTTCACTTCTAAAATCGGAACTTCTTTCTAAATCTTCAATGTCTTTTGCCAAATCAATATCTAAGTACAATGTATTTCTAAACTTTTCAACATAAGCTCCTCTATAGGCACCATACTTTTCTCCATCACCAGTACCTCCCAATTGTTCTATTACTATTTCAGGACCCTTTCCCCATTGAAGAGCCTCTCTAATTACATCTTTGGGTGCATCGGTAATATCATTTATTGCATCAATTATTTCTTGGTTCTGTGCAATCTTAGGAAGTTCCTCAGTTAGAAATTTTGTTAATTCTGGATAATCTTTTTTGTATTGTAAAGCTTTGGCTTTAGGATATTTTACAAATGGAGAAGCAGTAATCACACCAGGTGACATTGACTGACCAATTAATTTTTTTATGTATTTTTTTGTATAATAATTATACCCAGTACTTTCTAGCATGCGATTTACAGTTTCCGTAAGTCTTGGATTGGCCAAAAGGTAATCTCGTTGTCGATTTGTAAGCCTTAATTTATATCTTAATCTTCCCACTAAAGCTTTAGTCCTACCACTAGCATTCAATCCTGAGGTTGCACTAGCATTACAATTTGTACAATCTACATCTTTTTTAATATTGCCATCTTTAGGGTTACTGGGTTCAGCACCTCCACAATCAATGGTAGTTATCCAACCAGCTCCATTCCTCCCAGGTCCGCCACATGATTGTGCAGAATGTGCTTGATTTGTATTTGTACCACCGCAATGTTGCCAATACGACCAAGTTGTGCATCCGCTAGTTTTGTTACCGCCTCTACCTCCTCCAGTAGCACTACCTCCTCCACTACTACCATTTGTAATTGGTGTTACTGAACAAGGGTCATTATATTGGTCGAACTGACCAGCACATTCCGACTTTCCAAAAATACTATAGTCAGCAAAAAAGTCGGAAAATTGATATAATCCTATAGTTCCTGTAAATTTGCTATAATCAAAAGTACTTGACTTAAACTCTTCTAAATAATCAGGATCACTTTCAAATTTAAGTACAAAAGGCTCTTCCTGTGTTCCATCAGGTAAAACTTTTACAACAAGGTTATAAAATATTGATTCAGGAGTATCAGGATAAATAAAATAGAAAGAATAGGAAATAGCTTCGGTGCTATCTACTATTTGAATTATGTTTTTCCTGTCAATAATAGCCCGACGTTTCTTTTTCCCCTTTTGATTTTGACCTGTATCTTCTTCATCCTCATTAAAAAGGCTATTACCTTTGTCGTCAGATAATGTTGTAACAATTGATTGGATATCATCAATTGATACTGAACCAAAAACATTAACAGCATTAGATTCAGGTAATTCACTTAACGTATTTTGGTTATCAATAATAGCATCTTCATTACAGCCACTAAATAGTAATATAAGCAGACAAAAGGAGGTTGTTTTTAATAATTTATTCATTATGTTAAAATAAGAGATTTATAAATGTTAGTTAGTATTCTTTTATAAGGTGGCTTATTGGTTTATAAGAACTCCCTCATTTGGTCGACTAGGTTTGTTCAATAGGCTTGATTTTTTATATTATTATAAAAATGTGGTGAATTTTTCTCACAAACTAGGCTATAAAAACCTTAGAATTTCTGAGGTTTTCCTTAAATAACTGAAAGCAAGCACTTTGAATTATAAAATTTTTTATCTAATAAATAAATTTGTAAGTTTTAGACTACTCTTATTTAAAGCTTAATCTTTAATTTGGGCATATTACCTTCAAAATGCAATATAAGTGGTTTCTTTAATGTGGTACATTATACATGGCATTTAGAGCATATTGCACCACCAAATTAGTGGTAACAAAAAGGTATGCCTAAAATGCACTATTAGTCTCATTTACCATTTGAGTAGATGAGCATGAAAACTTAATTGAATGTTAAAAACATATTCCTAAGCGTACATTTTCGAACGATTGTTACCAGCGAGATTATAAATTATGTATGATTTAGCGATATCTCTTACCAAACTCATTCAATATTAACTGTTTACACGGTTATATAATATTGAATGAGTTAGAGGGCTTAACGTACGTTTTCGCACCGATGGGCTTCACACCCCTTTATCCGCCACAACCTTATACGTTGGATCTTCCAACACATTTACATCAATAATTTCATCTGCATTTTCAAGTAGACGAATACAATCTTTACTCAAATGTTTTAGGTGTACTTTTTTACCCACTTTCAGATAGCGCTCGGTTAGCTTGTTCAATGCTTCTATACCTGACATATCAGCAACTCGGCTCTCTTGAAAATCAATGACAATTTCTTCAGGGTCATTTTGAACATCAAATTTTTCAGCAAATAAAGCAGTAGAGCCAAAGAATAAAGGGCCGTAAATTTCATAGTGTTTTATACCATTATCATCTATAAATTTTCTAGCACGAATGCGTTTTGCATTCTCCCAAGAATAGGCTAGGGCAGAAATAATAACTCCCAGTAAAACCGCAATAGCTAAATTATGGGTGATAGCGGTAATCAAAGTAACCAATACCATTACAATTACATCTGAATTTGGCATTTTACGAAAGGTCTTAAAACTGGCCCATTCAAAAGTTCCTATGGCAACCATGAACATTAAACCTACCAAAGCGGCCATGGGCAAACGCTCTATTAGACTAGAACCAAACATGATAAATACCAATAACATTACTGCAGCGGTAATTCCTGAAAGACGTGCACGGGCACCTGATGATGTATTTATCAAACTTTGCCCGATCATTGCACAACCGCCCATTCCTGATAAAAACCCTGAAAGGATATTCGCTGTGCCTTGGGCAACGCATTCTTTATTGCCACTACCTCGAGTTTCGGTAATCTCATCAATAATATTCAGCGTCAACAAACTTTCGATTAAACCTACCCCAGCAACAATTGCTGCATACGGAAAAATGATTTTAAAAGTCTCTAATGTAAAAGGTACTTGAGGAATAGATAAGGGTGGAAATCCGCCTTTAATTGATTCGCCCGCTTTCATAGTATCGGCAACGGTAAGGGTATCTACACCAAAACCAATAACAATAGCAGATACAATAACGATGGCTACTAAAGATGATGGTACTGCTTTCGTTAATTTAGGTAAGCCCCAAATAATGAGCATGGTCAATAGGGTAAGACCTAGCATAATATACATTGAACTACCTGACAATAGTTCTTCTGTTCCTTTTATATAAAAGTTTGGAAACTGCGCCATAAAAATGATAATCGCCAAACCGTTTACAAAACCGAACATTACAGGATGGGGTACCAAGCGTATAAATTTACCCAAGCGTAAAAGTCCAGCTCCTATTTGAAGTAAACCTGCAATAATAACCGTTGCAAATACATAGTTTAAAATGGTTTCTGGTTCAATTTCAGGAAAATTACGCTTTAGTTCTAAAATCAAGCCGATAAAAATTACCGCTACAGCACCTGTAGCTCCAGAAATCATACCAGGGCGACCTCC
>QILY01000015.1 GCA_003232155.1 Maribacter sp. | reverse complement strand
AGGTAGTTAAGGACTGCAGGAGCATTATAATCGTCCCAATCTATCACATAGGCATAATCCGATTTTTGAACTGCAGAAACGCTTACAAGATTATCGATATTTTCTATTTTCTCACCCATATTAAGGCTAGTAACAGGTTTGTACTTCATATTGTAGAAGTTCGCAACCGACCAGGCAGAAGCATCATAATAAACGCTATCGCGATACTTTGAATAGGTTTCGAACATGGTCTGTACCATACGATATTGAGTTTGTTTTGTTGGAACTACATAGCGATTTCCTGATTTGTATACCTCTATTTGGTGTACTAAAAGTTTGTCTATAAAGGCCTTGGTACGGTTCTTATCATAATCATCTCCAAAAGAATATCCTTTGATTTTACTTTTAGCGGAATTGGTTAGCGCACTTTTAAAGAAATCTTGCTGGTACTTTCGCATATACTCTTTATTGGCTACAGCTGCTTTTACCGTAGTCAAACTCGAAGTGTATTGATTGCGAATGGTAAAAGGAAAGGTGATTTTACCAAAAGCGGTTGTTTGTTCATGTCCACGTGAACTTGCTTGCTCAAACAATAGTGCCAAGCTTCCGTGCAGATCAGGGTAGGAAGAACCATAGCCTGGATAGGTACCGTCAAATACTTCTTTGGTAAAATAAAAAGAACCTATACTATCTAAAGCTTTCGCAAATTCAGCGCCGAATATATTGTTAAGGTCTTCGTAGTTTTCTTTTGGCATAATCGGCTCGTAGGAAGCATTGGTTTTCATCGGCTCGAAAAAGTAGCTGGTTTGACTTCCCATTTCATGAAAATCAGTCACGACATTTGGTAGCCATTCATGAAACCATTTTAGTTTTCCCCGACTTTCAGGGTTTATGGCCAGCAACCAATCTCGATTCAAATCGAACCAGTAATGATTGGTTCTTCCTCCGGGCCAATACTCATTGTGCTCTGCATCTTGCGGATCTGTTACATTCGGAGTTCCTTGGTAGGTGTTGGCCCATTGTGTATGGCGATCACGCCCATCTGGATTGATAGTCGGGTCGATCATTACTACGGCATTTTTAATATATTTTAAAATCTCCGGATTGTTAGATGCTACAAACGTATAAGCTGCTAATAGAGCAGCTTCTGAACTCGATGGCTCATTACCATGAACATTATAGGCCAGATTGATAAAAATAGGAACATCCGCATAATTTGATACGTTCTTTGAAGGATCCGAAAAAGCAAGATGCTGTTGTTTTAAATTATCTAAATTGGATAAATTCTCAGGACTCGTAATTGTCAAAATAACCAACTTGCGCCCTTCATGGGTTTTACCATATTCATAAATAGATGCCCTGTCAGATGTTTCTGCCAGTTTCATTAAATAGGCAACAATTAGGTCATGACGCGTATGGTGTTCGCCGATACCATATCCTAAAAACTCTTCAGGTGATGGAACAGCTTCATTAAAAGGATGGAATTTTTTTAAAAAGTAATCTTGTGCTTGAATGCTAGTACTACAAAATAGTACTAGAAGGATCAATTTTCTGAACATTGTATCTAGTTTGAATTAGCCGCTTAAATATAGCGAATTTGTATCAAGTTGATACATACCGGTTACTCATTTATTTTATAGATGTTGTAGAAAACACAATTCGGGTTTACTATTGAAAAGAAACAAATTAGGTGATTATACCGCTGGCGTAGATGTAGAAGGAATTTGCTGATGTATTTCTTTGAATTTGACAATATAGTGGGTGCCTTTTTTAGAAATATCACGTACTACGGAACCACGTAATTGTCGTGCTAAATTATGAATCAATTTTAGACCTAATGATTTTGTTGTTTTATGACTAATAGTTTCGGCGTAACCTATACCTGAATCGCCAAGATTTAAAATATAGGTATCATCATCACCTTTATGTAGTTTTATAAAAATCTCGCCCTTACTGTCATCAATAATACCATATTTAAGGGCATTGGTGATTGATTCATTAATTAACAAACCTAGCGGAATTGCGGTATCTACATTCAACTTTACATCAGGTATATCAATATGAAGCGTAATATTACTACTAGTACCTTTTATAGAGCGCACTAAATATTCAGCCAATTCAGTAACATATGATCTGTACTCGATTTTGGCAATATCTTCTCTCATATATAGCATTTCATGCACCATAGCCATTGAAATCACTCGATTTTGGCTATTTTTCAGTATAGTTTTTAATTCTACATCTTCTGTATTTCGAGTTTGAAGGCTTAATAGGCTAGAAACGGTTTGTAGATTATTTTTTACCCTATGGTGTACCTCTTTGAGCAAAGTTTCTTTTTCGTTGATTTTTGCTTCTAACTCGTCTTTGGTCTTATATAATTTATTGTGCGCATTTAACAGGTTTTTCCCGAATACCCCCCCTAAGAGATATACTGAAAAAAATACGCTGAACAAGGCAAAAATATCTTTAGACTTTTCTGGTACTACATTGGTTGTAAAACTGAAATTTAGAAGACTCTGAGAATAAATCAGTACAATAATAATCAAACTTAAATTCAGGTATATTGAACCATATGATTTTCGGTTTACATAACCTGCTACTACAATGAGCGCAAGGACAAAGATAAAAGGACTGCGAATACCACCACTATATAAGGTAATTGTACAAGCTCCTATGAGTGTCAGTATAGAAACTATATTATACGTAAGCGTAAGATTCTTGTGTTTATGGTAGAGTAGGGTATTTATGATATTTAAAACCCCAAATACAAGTAATACATGTGGAATAATTTTTGTGATATCTAAAAAGAAAAAACAAAGTCCACTAAATAAGATAGTAAAGCCAATCGTGAAATAGTTAACTTTAAGAACCAAACGGGCTTTAGCCTCAAGCCGTTTCTCTAAAGTTGTTTTCTGTTTTATGGCCTTCATTTTTTGGTGGTATTGGTTAAATTTAGATATAAAGAAAGTTACACCGAAATTATTACCGTAAAACTAATTATGTTTTACCATATAATGAGCTCATCTTGAGCTTTTGTTTGGATCCGGGGTTTTCGGCTTTTGTGCTCTAATGAAGGCTTTCTGAACATCAACAAGATTAATAAACGTGTAGAAGAACAGAACACAGATTATTACTGCAAACGTTTTACGACTTTCCAACACTTGATAACGATGCTTTACGGAGTTACTTCTGGATGCGGCCCATTGCGTGAATTATGCAGTGGGACTGTGGGTTATGGAAAATGGAAATAAGATATCATTGCAAATTTGATTGCACGCCCAAGACCTAATGTCCTGTCACCCCTCAAATGACGCACTCCCGAGATCTCGGGATTCTTTTTCAAAAGACGCGCGTAGCTACGGCTATGCTTACTTTTTATCATTTCACAAAATTCAAAAAATAACTGCGACTTATCCGCCATTTGAGGCATGAGACACGACACTAGCATGGTGCCGGACGCAAATAAGCGCAGGGAATGTGCCGTATTTGAAGATATTCATTATGATTTGGTCCAGCAGTACCCACTAAGTTTATCGGACAGCCACAAGCAATTGGTCATCGATAAAAAGGTATATACTGTAATATATACCATAGACTCCACTATCATAGGCCGCATTATTCACGGGTTTTCGTTATGAAAAGTCAAGATGCCAACTTGGCTGGCAGCTACGGTGTATCCACATCTCAGTAAGTGACTGATTATGAGCGATTAAATTTAAGCAGAATCCAGTTTATTTTTTTTGAAACGATATATTTTAGGCCATTGTATTTCAATCATTTATATAACCCGAATTTTTACCTTTAGCCATTTATTACATTTGTGGGTACACCGTAGCTACCTGCAAAGGCAGGTTTTCAATTATAGCAGGTAGTTTGGCTTTGGAATAGAATAGCTGTGAATAATGCGGGTTAAAAGCGGAATATTCAAGATAGAATTTGAAGATTTTTCTTTGGGTAGACAGTGAAAGAAATCAGCTCTTTTTACCCAGCTGTTCCCTCAAAAATTTTATCTCTTCCTTCAAATGGGCGATTTGGTTTTCGTATTGAGCCCTTAATTCGTCTGGAAAATTATTAAAAGTATGCTGTTTGCCAGATTGCTGACAATTATGAAAAACCAAGCTATCGTCAAAAGAAATCAATTCTACAGGGTCTATTTCGAGAATTTTTGAAATGTTCGTCAACCGGTCCCAATCCAATTTAATTTCGTTATTTTCCAGTTTGCTATAGGCACGTTGGCTCACTTCTAATTTAGCGGCCATATAGTCTTGATTGTAACCTTTTAGTGTACGTATTTTGCGAATTTTCGCTCCTATATCATGTTTCATAAGTTCATTCAGTTTTAAATTAGAACTAAATATACTGTTTTTAGAACTAAAAATAATTGTGTAACTAGATAAATCTTACAAAATTTGACTTCAAACAAATATTAACATTAAAAATAGTAGATTTATGAAAAACTTGGATTTAATTGAAATGGAGAATATTGAAGGTGGTAATTGGGGTTGCGCCTTATCTATTGCAGGAACTGTTTTAGCTTTTGCTGGGTTGTTTGCCCTTGGGCCTATTACTGGTGGAGCTAGTTGGCTTGCACTGGCATCGACGGCTGGGGGGTTTATAGTAGGTTCAGCAGGTATAGGTGCTTCATGCTAATAAAATTTGAAAATCATGAATTACATCAAAAATAATAGAAAGACTATCTTATCCGTTATATTTTATTCGTGTGTAATATTAGCGGGGTTTAATGCTTACTATCTTGCCAGCAATGGTATAAGTACTGAAGAACCTCTATTTTTTCAATTTGCTAGTTTAATAGGAGTACTGTTAACAGGTTTTGGTTGTTTTTATGAGTTGTATTTTGGAAAACAATTTAGAAAGTAAAACGAACTTTAGGTGATAAATTTAATTTTTCGATAGTAGTACTTCCAACTTAAACTCTTTAAAATTAGGCTCTTTTAAAACAATTTGAAATTTTAATTGGTTTATCATATCGAATTTAGAGGCTGTCTTGATTTTTTAGACAGTCTCTTTTTTTATTAGGGTAGTAGTTACCACCAAACAATTTTATAAATACATAATTCCCTGAGAGTTGAAAAAACATTTAGATATCATCTTCTTGTATGCATTCCAAGTTTAACAGCATATTATCTTTTTATCATACCGGTTTACAATACAGAAGTGTATTTGAAACAAGCTTTGAACTCAGTTATTAGTCAAACCTTTGATAATTGGCAGCTAATAGCAATAAACGATGCGTCAATTGATAGCAGTCTAAGCGTTTTAAAGAAATACGAAGAAAGGATTCTAGAATTAAAGTTTTTGATTTTAACGGGCTAGGCCAATGAAAGTATTAAAAACAATAGACACTCTTATTCTTTTCTTTGTGTTGATACTCTTAACGATTCTGTTGGGTGAAACAGCTATTTATATGTTGGATCTAAACCAACTGTTATACAAAGATCTATCCGAGCAACTTACCATAGACCAGATTGAGACCCTATTCAATACCAAGGCCGAATGGGCTTGGGTGAGTTATGTAGTATTACCCTTATTATTATTCTTGAAAATAACGGTTATCGCATGGATTTTGGCGATAGGTGGTTTTTTTACCGACACTTCGTTAGACCATAAGGCTTACTTTCAAATTGTACTAAAGGCCGAGTTTGTTTTTTTGTTGGCAATTGTTTTCAAAATAATCTGGTTCAAATTTATTGCACCTGATTCTACGTTTGAGCAAGTACAGCAATTTGTACCCTTGTCTTTACAGCACATTATCGACACGGGCAATGTCCCACAATGGGGGTTGTACCCCTTACAGCTTATCAATATTTTTGAGCTTGCCTATTGGCTAGTCCTTTCCGTATTGATTTCAAAAGCAACGAAAATGGGCAATGGCCTAAAAATAGTTGCCATGGGTTATGGCCCTGCTTTGTTTATCTGGGTCGTTTTTATCATGTTTTTAACCTTGAACCTTTCTTGATGAAAAGAAAATTCTTGATATATGGCATTGTTGCCATCTTTCTACTACTAAGCAGTGTATTGGGCTATCAATTTATAAAGACCTACCAAGCTAGAGAAAATGTATTGCAACGAATGGAAAAACTGCCCGAGTTTACATTGCAGGGTACAGATGGCATTTCGGTAACAAATAAAAACCTCGGCACTAAAAATACTACTGTTTTTATCTTCTTTAATTCAGAATGCCATTATTGCCAAGAAGAGGCACAGCAACTTACAGCGGCTAAAGACCAAATACAGAATATTAAATTTTTATGGATTTCTTCGGAAAGTATGGCGACCATAAAAGCATTTCAAAATCAGTACCAGTTGGCAAATGATCCCAATTGTACTTTTTTACAGGATACAAATAGCATTTTGGCCACTTCATTGAGTATCAGTAGTACGCCACAATTCTTAGTGTACGGTACGGAAAACAAATTGATCAAAAACCATAAAGGAGCTTGGCGTATAGACAAATTATTAGAATACATATTGGATGGACAGAAAGCAAATTGAGAAAACATTCGTACGTCAACATGATGCGTCCGACTGTGGGGTGGCTTGCCTACTTGCCATAATCAAGTTCTATGGTGGCGATAGTTCTTTGGATGAACTAAGAAGGCAAAGCGGTACCCATAAACAAGGCACCACACTATTGGGCCTGTACCAGGCTGCAGCCGACCTTGGTTTTGATGCCGCTGGGAAAGAAGGGGATCTAGAGCATCTAAAACAATTGAAAGAACCGGTTGTTTTGCACGTAGTTACGCCAGAACAGCGTAACCATTATTTCGTTTGTTATGGTTGGGAAAAGGACAAGTTCATCATTGGCGACCCAGCCGAAGGCATCACGTACCTTAACGAAACAGCATTGGCTTCACAGTGGCAGAGTAGGGCATGTTTGGTCTTGACGCCCAATACAAATTTTACAAAGGCATCGGTACAGCAAAAGAACAAGAAAAAATGGTTTTGGAAATTATTAAAACCAGATGTACGAATATTAAAATTCAGTATTGTTCTTGGTGTCGCGGTAGCTGTATTGGGAATGGCACTTTCCGTATTTTCCCAAAAATTGATTGATGATATTTTACCGTCAGGGCAGATAGAGAAATTGGTCGGTGGCGTTGGGTTATTGTTATTACTTTTATTGGTGCGAATAGCACTATCTGGATTACGGGATTATTTTCTGATTTTTCAATCGAGGGCATTTAATATTCGCATTATCGATAGTTTTTACTCATCACTGTTATATTTGCCAAAACCTTTTTTTGATACTCGTAAAATTGGGGAATTGGTGGCGAGGCTGAACGATACCAGTAGAATACAACGAGTTATTCAACAAGTGGTCGGTAATGCCTTGATCGATAGTATCGTTGTTTTGATATCGATCGGATTTTTATGTTACTATGATTGGAAAAGCGCAGTAATTAGTATAGCGGTCATTCCCATCTTTGCGTTCTTATTTTACAATTACAACAAGAAAATCATACAAGCTCAGCGTGATGTGATGAAAGCCTATGCAATAAATGAAAGCAATTACATTAGTACAATGCAAGGTATTGCCGAAATAAAGAATAACAATAGGCAACCCATTTTTAAAGCGTTGAACCAAAACGTTTATGGACTATTTCAAAATAGGATATTCGCTTTAGGAAAAATCAATATTCGTTTGGGTATTTATTCAGGTAGTATCGGGGTGTTTTTTATTGTTGGGGTCTTGGGTTATGCTTCTTATCAAGTGCTTCAAGAACAACTTACTCTGGGAGAGCTTATGGCAATTTTAGGTATTGCTGGTACATTGATTCCATCGGTGACGAATTTGGCTCTTTTAGCAATACCGATAAACGAGGCGAAAATTGCTTTCGAGCGCATGTTCGAATTTACGGACTTGCAAAGTGAGCCGAAAGGAAGGACGAAAATAAAAAAAATAGATACGGTTTCCATCAGAAACGCCAGTTTTCGATTTGCAGGGCGTAAGCAACTCTTTAAAGATGTGTCTATCGAAATTCCTTTAAATAGCTTTGTGGCCCTAGTTGGAGAAAGTGGCAGTGGTAAATCAACCCTAGGCGCTGTATTACAAAAGCACTATGCTTTGGAGGAAGGTGACATTATAATTAACAACAAAGTTCCTTTAAGCGATATCAAATTAAAAAATTGGCGAAATAAAATCGGGGTGGTTTCACAAGATATTACTCTTTTTAATGGAAACGTAATTGACAATCTGGTTTTAGGTCCTGAACAAAACCCTCAGAAAGTCATCGATTTTTGTATAGAAACGGGTTTTGATATGCTGTTTAAAACCTTTCCGCAGGGGTATAATACACTGTTGGGAGAAGAAGGCATTAATATTTCAGGTGGGCAAAAACAAATTCTAGCTATTGCAAGAGCGCTATATCACAAACCAGATTTACTGATTCTCGATGAAGCAACGGCAGCCTTGGATAGAAAAACCGAGGCTTTTGTGCTCGATTTACTCCATCAACAGAAACAAAATTTCTCCATTTTCTTCATTTCGCACAGAATACACATCCTTAAAAAATACGCCGATATGGTATATGTATTGGATGATGGTAAAATCAGCGTATCTGGTTCTCACGAAAAATTGTTGACAACCGATAATTTGTATAGTGCCTTTTGGAAAGATTTTCTATAGAGCACTTCTAAAAACTCATTGGCATCCGAATTCGGATGCCTTTGTTGATTATATCGACTTTTTTAGTCTTGTGTCAAGACCCATTCACCTTTATTAATTAAAGGTTCTGCTTGCTTGTATTTAACAGTTTTACTTTCACCGGACATAATATTCTTTATGGTAACACGGTCGTTTCTGCCAATTTTTGGTTGCTCACGAACTATAGTTTCGGTTATAGCCGGTCTACCACCTTGGTTTTGCCCTATAGCTCTACTTTGTGCAGCCCTTTCATCCCTATTAGGAATTTCTTCTTTACTGGTCTGCAAATTTTCTTTAGGTCTTCTGACACTTGCAGCTTCTTGAATATCATTAGGGTTGCCACTTGGTAATTCCCCTTTAAACAAGAAAGAAACCACTTCTTTATTCACCTTTTCAATCATACTTTTGAAAAGCTCGAAAGCTTCAAATTTATAAATCAATAAAGGGTCTTTTTGTTCGTGTACCGCTAATTGAACCGATTGTTTTAGCTCATCCATTTTACGTAAATGGGTTTTCCAAGTATCATCAATAATAGCTAGGGAGATGTTTTTTTCAAAATCCGTCACCAATTGTCTGCCATTACTTTCATAGGCTTCTTGCAAGTTGGTTACTACGTTCAGTGTTTTTACACCGTCAGTAAATGGTACTACAATACGTTCAAATTTGTTAGCACTGTCTTCGTACACTTTTTTAATAACAGGGAGCGCTGTATCAGCATTTCGTGCTATTTTTTCTTTATAATGGTCATAAGCGGTTTTATATACCGTACTTGATATCTCTTGAACTCCTAATTTTTCAAAATCACTTTCAGAAATAGGAGCGGTAATCGAGAAATATTTGATAAGCTCAAACTCAAAATTCTTGAAATCGTTGGCAGCTTTATTGCTTTCTGTGATTACCTCACAGGTATCATATACCATATTGGCAATATCAAGCTGAAGACGCTCGCCTTGCAATGCATGACGTCTTCTTTTGTATACAACCTCTCTTTGGGCATTCATTACATCATCATACTCTAATAAACGCTTTCGTACTCCAAAGTTATTTTCTTCTACTTTTTTCTGGGCACGTTCAATAGATTTGGTCATCATTGAATGTTGAATGACCTCACCTTCTTCCAAGCCCATTTTATCCATCATTTTTGCTACTCGGTCAGAACCGAACAAACGCATTAGATTATCTTCTAATGACACATAAAATTGAGAGCTTCCTGGATCACCTTGACGCCCAGAACGACCTCTTAGCTGCCTGTCTACACGCCTTGAGTCATGGCGTTCAGTACCTACTATGGCTAAACCACCAGCTGCTTTCACTTCATCTGAAAGTTTAATATCCGTACCACGACCAGCCATGTTGGTAGCTATGGTAACTATACCAGCGTTACCGGCCTCGGCAACTACATCAGCTTCTTTTTTGTGTA
>QILY01000227.1 GCA_003232155.1 Maribacter sp. | reverse complement strand
TTGGTGATGGTAAGGTTTCTGGCATGTGGAAAGTTGCCGCTCGTAATCAAAGTATAACCATATAACCATGTTTATTGTAGATGCACATTTAGACCTTGCCATGAATGCTATGGAATGGAATCGTGACCTTTTTATCCCGCATTATTCACGGGTTTTTGTTATGAAAAGTCAAAATACCAACCTGGCAGGCAGACCGGTAGAATTGGAAAGCACAGAAGTTTTTTAGCTAAGGAACTGTAGCTCAATTTTGAGCTAAGGCACTGTTAAGAAACAACCGATACATTGTAGCAGGTAGTTTGGCTTTGGAATAGAATATCTGTAAATAAATGCGGGTTAAATTTGAATTTTACTAAATTCCTAGGTCGAACCCAATAATGGAATCGTTACGTTTATCACTTGAATCGACCATTAGAAACTTTTATAAATTTTAATTTTAAAAAAACAGAGCTATAAACCATTTAAAAATTTACAGCCCTGTTTCGGCTAACTAAAATAATTCAATAATAATTCACAAAGACTAATTTTCCTCATAACCAGGGTTTTGATCGGCTAATGTAAGTGCAGCATTAGCATTAATTTCATTTTGAGGTATTGGTAATATATATTGATTAACACTTGTAATTTCAGTTTTTAAGGTCATCGCTTTATCAAAACGTATGGCGGCAAACCATTCACTACCATTTTCATAGGCCAATTCTCTTGCTATTTCATTAAAAATAGCATCTTTAAGTTCGTCTATTGTTGCTGCCGACGAATCTCCAATTCCTGCACGGTTTCTTATGATATCTAAAGGCGCTTTACTTATTGCAAGGTCAGCTCCGCTAAAAGCCAAGCCTTCAGCTTGTATCAAATACATTTCAGCTAGTCGTATATAATAAGTAGGGCGAAAAGTAGCTTCATGGTTTGTTTTTAAAACTGTTTCCCCATCATAAGTAGACGCTTCTCTAGGATCGCCAGCCATTAACATAGGAAACCAACCAGTTGTGCTTGCTCTACCTCTATAACGTCGTTTTCTGTTACTTTGGTCATCATCAGAATTTTCATCTCTAAAGTTCATTAAAATCATTTCAGAAGAGTCTAAACCGTCATCAAAAACAGTTGCATAATCAACTGCTAAACTTCTGGCACCTTCATTGATTACTTCTTGGGCTAAGGTTGCAGCCCCGGCATACATTCCTTGAAAAAGCAATACTTTGGCTTTTAGTGCTTTTGCTGCGGTTTTAGAAGCTCTATAAGGAACAGAAAAATCTGGGGCATTGGCAATAGCAAAATCTAAATCTAACATAATCTGTGTATAGCATTCGGCAACAGTATTTCTTGCTTTATTTCTAGTTACAAAATTTGCAGGTTCTGTTCTTAAAATAATACCTAAATTACTGTTTAGATCATAAAATTGACCATAGTACCTTAACACATCAAAAGTTGCCATAGCCCGTAAAAAATGGGCTTCTCCAATAATTTCTGCTTTGGTATTGCCTGTAAATTCACTATCGGGCAATTCACCCGTTAAGGTAATTGTATTATTGGAAAGGTTTATGAGTTCATAAAAAGCTCTCCAGAAGAAGTTATTTGTTGCATTACCAGGTCTCAAGTCATTTTCCTCAAATGAACGACCGAGAAATCCAAAGTCCATTGAACCGATCAATGTGCTGGGAATTTCTTCTATAAGTTCATAGTAAGCATTGCTAGTTTCTGAAGTTAATCTACTATAAGCGCCATTTAATAATGCCCTGGCATCGTCTTGATTTAACACTACGTTTTCAGATACTAAATTATTTGGTGGGTCGTTATCTAATACATCAGTTAATTCACAAGAAGTTATCAAAAAGAATAGACCCAATACTATTGATAATTTTTTATTCATAAAACCTATATATAATTGGTGATGTTTCCTACACCTTTCCAAAGATTCGGAATTGGAATGAGATATATTGTTGTTCTTCTTTAAAAAGTTCATAATTGTTATTTTTTTTATTTAAAATCCTATTCTTATACCAGTTGTAAATACTTTAGCGATCGGAAAACGATTATTATCTGTCCCGGCATTTATATCATCATCGAAAACAGCCGATGCTTCGGGATTAGGGCCTGGATAATTTGTTATTGTAAACAGGTTTTGAGCCGTTACAAATATAGAAGCACTTTTTAGAAATGTTTGATCTAATACTTTTCTTGAAAAAGCATAATTAAAGTTAAGTGTTCTTAATCGTAAGTACGACCCGTCATATAAATATTGACTTGATCTTCTTCTATTAAGATTCGGGTCTCTATAAACACTTCTGGGTATATTTGTATTCGTGTTTTCAGGTGTCCATGCATTTAATACCAAAACAGATTTATTTTCTTCTGAATCTGAGAAAAAATTAGTGTTAGCAGGTAATGCCTGATATAACAAATCGTTACCCACAGAATAGGCAAATTGAGCAGAAAGGTTAAAGCCCTTATAGCTCCAAGCACTATTAAAGCCTCCAAAAAAATCGGGTTGTGCATTTCCAATTACTTGTTGGTCAAGACTGGTAATTCTACCATCCGGCACACCATCAGGGCCCGTTATATCCCTAAACTTGAGGTCACCCGGGGCGGTACCGCTACGCTGATAAGTACCTGTGGGCGAACTGGTATTTAAAGCATCTATTTCAGCTTGTGTTTGAAAAATGCCTTCAGATACATAACCGAAAATTAAGCCAAAAGGGTCGCCCTCTCTAAGGATTCCACCACCTCCAAATCCTGATACAATCCCATCTTCGTCCTTAAAGTCATCCGAAATTCTGGTAAGCTTATTATTATTAGCGGTAATATTAAATGATAGGTTCCAATTAAAATTATCTGTTCTAATAATGTCACCACCTAAGGTTAATTCAAAACCTCTGTTTGAAGTTTCAGCTACATTAGCTACTATAGTATTAACTCCTGTACTTCCTGGAGTACGTATAGGAAATAAAACATCTTTGGTGTCTTTGGTATAATAACCTAGTGCACCAAACAATCTATTTTTGAAAAATGAAAAGTCTAAACCCAGATCAAACAGGTTACTCGTTTCCCACTTTAGACCATTATTACCCAATTGACTTAAAATTACTGCAGGGTCGCCGCCATAAAAATAAGTGCTAAATAGTGATCGCCAAGCGAAATCACCAAAATCTTGTTGCCCGACTGTTCCTACACTCATCCGTAATTTTAACTCGTCTATAAAGGTGCTGTTTTCTAAAAAAAATTCATTTGACATCCTCCATGCTACTGCCATAGAAGGAAAGAAAGCATATTGGTTATCAACAGCAAATTTTGAAGAGCCATCAACTCTTCCTGTTAGTGTTAAATAATACCTATTATCATAATCATAATTAAACCTACTAAGATAAGAGGCCAAGCCTGAACCGGTTTCAAATGATGAACCATTTGTAAATTCAGTAGCACTTGAAATATTGGTAAGTACATCATTAAAAAAACCTTCTCCCCAAGCCTTTACGTTTGAACTTCTGTTCTTTATAAATTCAGCAACCAGTAATGCATCTACTTTATGTTTATTAAATGATTTTATATAAGATAATTGATTTGCCCAAACTGTATTTGTAGTTCTACGTCTACTATCTTGTGCATAACCATCTCCTTCATCATTTGTAAAGAAAGATAACCCTCCTCTATTGGTAAAACCTGGGTAAAAGCTAAATTGATTACCGATATTATAGTCTAGTGCAAATGATGTATTAAACATCAAGCCTTCAGCCAGTTTAAATTCTGCAAACAATGAGCCAAGTAACTGCAATGTTTTATTGGTGTTAATTGCTTTTGAATTTGCTACCGGGTTTTCGGAAAAAGAATTTGATTTAAAAAAATTACCATCTTCATCAAATACAGGCACATCCGGTCTATAATCATATATTAAAGTAGTGAGGTTTGAATCGGGAGATGTTTGATCTGTTTGGGATATCATTAAATTTGTACCAATTCTAAGGACGTCGTTAACATGTGTATCTAAATTTAGAGTAAAAGAATATCTATCAAAGCCAGAATTAAATACACCATCTTGTTGATTGATACCAATTGAAGTACTATATCTTGTCTTTTTAGTGCCACCACGTACATCAAAATTAAAATTTGTTGTAACCGGACTACCAGGGCTTACTTCATCTTCCCAATTGGTATCTACATTGCCAAAATAAGAACCATCTCTTACACTTTCTGCAAAAGAGTCGGTTGAAGTACTATTTGCAACAGCGGTAGTCCAAGCTTGCCTATATTGAGTAGCATTAAGTACTTCTAAAGTTTGGGCGTTTAGTGTACTATATGAATAACCGGCATTAAAAGTAGGAGCAGTATTATATGCCCCTCGTTTGGTCTCAATAATAATCACCCCATTAGCTGCTCTTGAACCATAAATAGCAGTAGCAGAGGCATCCTTTAAAATACTGATAGATGCTATATCTTCTGCATTAATATTACCTATAGGCGTGCTAAGACCTTGTTCATTTAAGATACCTCCTAAACGTCGCCCTTCTCTCCCCCCAACGGGTATGTTACTGTTGGGTGTTACCGGTATTCCGTTAATTACATATAAAGGTTGGTTAGAGCCAAATAGTGAGGTTGCTCCTCTAATTCTAATTCTTGATGCTGCACCCGGTTGTCCATTATTACTTGATACACTAACACCCGCCACCTGACCTTGCAGTGCATTGTCTAAGATTAATGTTGGTGCTTGGTTGGTAATATTTTTAACATCAACGACACCTACGGAGCCTGTTAAGTCTTCTTTTTTTACTTTACCATAACCGATCAATACAACTTCATCAAGAGAAGCGGTGTCCGTTTTTAGTTGAACGTTTATGGTTGATCTACCATCAATTTCAACTTCAATAGTTTTATAACCTATAAACGTAATGACCAAGGTTGTGGCAGCATCGGGTGCCCTAAGGCTGTATTTACCGTCAAAATCGGTGCTTGCACCTATATTGGTGCCTTTGACAATTACTGTTGCTCCGGGTAAAGGTTCTCCGTTTTCATCAGTTATAAGCCCACTAATTTGTTCTTGGAGGCTTACTGTACGCAGTGAATTTTTATACTGGAGTACAACCGGTTTTGGTGCTTTTTCAGTAAGTACTATTTGTTTATT
>QILY01000179.1 GCA_003232155.1 Maribacter sp. | reverse complement strand
CACTATTAACTATCAGTAGCATTACAGCGCAAGCAGACTCTGATATGTCAAATTCGCTTTCCATTCCCGAAGGCGATATTCCTACTGATCCCAATGTAAAAATTGGTAAACTTGAAAACGGACTGACCTACTACATTCAAAATAATGGGAAGCCCGAAGACAAAGTAGAACTTCGCTTAGTTGTAAATGCTGGTTCTATAATGGAAACAGATAGCCAAGTGGGGTTAGCACATTTCATGGAACACATGAATTTCAATGGCACCAAAAATTTCAAAAAGAATGATTTAATAGATTACCTACAGAGTATTGGTGTAAAATTTGGTGCTGATCTAAATGCATACACAAGTTTTGATGAAACCGTATATATTCTCCCTATTCCGAGCGATGACCCTGAGAAATTAGAAAAAGGGTTTCAGATCATAGAAGATTGGGCACATAATACAACATTATCCGAAGAAGCCATTGACGGTGAAAGAGGTGTTGTATTAGAAGAGCTCCGAATTCGTTTGGGTGCTAATGAGCGTATGCAACGGGTAACACTTCCTAAAATGATGTATGGCTCTAAGTATGCAGACCGTTTGCCTATTGGCACCAAAGAGAATCTTGAAACCTTTTCTTATGATGATGTTCGTGACTACTATAAAAAATGGTACCGCCCTGATTTGATGGCAGTAATAGCCGTAGGGGATTTAGATGTTGCTGTCATGGAAGAAAAGATTAAAAATCATTTTTCAAGAATTGCTCGGCCAAAAAGCCCTTCTGAAAGAGAAGCCTATGAATTACCAAACCATGAAGAAACACTTATTGCCATAGCGTCCGATAAAGAAGCTGCCTTTAGTCAAGTACAAGTAATGTACAAAGACGGTCATAAAGCCCCAAAGGTCAAAACCGTAAGTGACTATCGCGAATCGTTAATAAAAAGACTGTTCTCTACTTTGATAAATAACAGATTAGGCGAGCTTAGAAATAGTGCAAATCCACCTTTTGTATTTGGGTTTTCTAATTACAGAAGAACATTTGCCCGCACCAAAAACGCATACCAATCCTTTGCACAGACCAGCCCTGAGGGTCAACTCACTGGCTTACGAGCAATTTTAGAGGAAAATGAGAGGGTGAAACGTTTTGGTTTTCAAGAAGGAGAATTTGAACGCGCTAAAAAAAGTCTTTTGGCGCGATTGGAAAAACAATTTAATGACCGTGATAAGCGCGAAAGTGGAAGAATTGTTAATGCATACATCCAAAATTACCTCAATGACAGTCCAATTCCTGGTATCGAATGGGAATATAATATGACCAAGAAGTTGCTTCCCAACATTAATTTGAAAGAGATTAGCGCTTTAATCAATGGTTTTCTGCATGACGACAATCGTGTAATCGTACTTACCGGTCCTGAAAAAGAAGGCTTAAAACAAGTAACTGAACAAGAAGTAAAAGTATTGTTAAATGAAGTAAAAACGGCTGACCTTAAAGCTTACGAAGATGAAGCGGTTCGTAGTAATCTTATTGAAAAAATGCCTATAGCCGGTGAAATAAGTAATACTGTTGCCAATCAGAAATTAGGCACGACTACACTAACCCTAAGTAATGGAGCGACACTTACTTACAAGAAAACAGACTTTAAAAATGATGAAGTTTTGTTTAGAGCTTATAGTCCTGGAGGCACAAGTTTGTATTCAGATGCAGACCATATTGCTACTTCTTTTGCGAACAGAGGACTTTCTCAAGCTGGAATTGGTGGATTGTCACTTACTGACTTAAACAAATTCATGAGCGGTAAAATAGTTAATGTATCACCATCAATTACTGGGTTTAGCGAAAATTTTAGAGGCTCGGCCGCTCCTAAAGATTTGGAGACCCTTTTTCAAATGGTACACCTTTACTTTACTTCATTGAATAAAGATGCTGAAGCCTATAACTCTTTCATTACAAAACAAAAGAGTTTCTTGGGTAATCTAATGGCGAATCCACAATTTTACTTTCAAGACCAGATCGGTAAAGTAAGAAATGATGGGAATTCGAGGTATACTGGCTTTCCTACAACTGAAAAGTTAGATGCCGCTGATTATGAGCTCGCCTATCAAAAGTATCAAGAACGTTTTGCTGATGCAGGTGATTTTCATTATTTTTTAGTAGGTAATATTGATGAAGAAAAAATCAAGGATTTTGCAAAAACATATTTGGCATCTTTACCAAGTAAAAACAGTAATGAAACCTATGTTCCAACAAAATTCAGGAGAAAAGATGCGTTTAAAAAACATGTTGTAAATAGAGGCACAGATCCTAAGAGTAATGTTTCCATCACTTGGGAAGAAGAGATTCCATACGATAGTAAAACTGCTTTGGATGTTGCCGCATTAGGTGAAGTTTTAACCATTAAGCTTATTGAACGTTTACGAGAGCAAGAAGGTGGGGTATACGGTGTAGGTGCACGTGGTAGCTTAAGTAAGATCTCATTTTCAAATATTACTTTTAGTATCTCATTCCCTTGTGGGCCAGAAAATGTAGATAAATTGATAGAGGCCGCTCTTGCGGAAGTGAAAAAAATTAAAGAGGAGGGAATTACATCCGAAGACTTAGCAAAAGTAAAAGAAACTTATCTGGTAAAACGAAAAGAAGATATAAAAACAAATGAGTTTTGGATTAGTAACTTATTAAGTACTCACCAAGAAAATAGAGAACCAGAAGATATTCTTTCCTATAAGGATATGGTAAATGCCCTAAATTCGAATGACCTTCAAGAAATTGCAAAAAAATATTTAGATGATAACTATTTCTTAGGTATTTTAATGCCTGAGGCCAACTAATTCTATCAGTACGTTTGGGTATCAGGGACAGTTTGTAGTGAAAGACGAGGGAGACTGTATAATCATTTTGAGCTGAGAGAGAGTAGGATTGGGAGGTGGTTGAATATTGACCCTGCTAAAGAATTTGCCTCGCCATATATTGGCATGGAAAATAGTCCTATAAGTAAAATTGACCCTGACGGGGGTTGCACAAGACCTAGCATGTTTAATAAAGATTATTAAATCATTTACTCTCAGCACAAAAGGTTATTTATCAACAAGCTAGCTAATAGTCCTGCTTTTAGGTGTAACCACCCTCTAACGATGGTAGTTTTTGATTTTTCAATATCTGAAAACAAAGAAATATGATACCCAAAGCATATAAAGACAAAGAATTGGATTTAAAAACTGGTATAACCTCACTATTGGAATTGAGTGATAATACTGTAATGAATAGTGACATTGATTTTACAAATGACACACCGCTATTGAGTACAGCTTTAAACTTAGGCCATGCGTCTGGAGTTGCCAATGCGTCTTTAGCCCTTGCATTAGCACAGATATTTGAGCACAGATATGGTCAGAAACCAGAGCAAACGGGCATAGATATACAAAAAGCTGAATTGGGGCTATCGGGAGCATTAATTTCTAAGGTGAATAATAAAAATTTTGTGCAATCCATGTATTCGATCAAGGATACATGGATTTTATATAAAAAAGGAATTTTAAAAGGTCTTCCGTTATTTAAAATAAATAAGACCAAGGATAATAGATGGTTTCATACACATCCTAATTTTAATTGTGAGAATATTCAAAAAGTAATAGGAACCAGTCGGTCAGAAAAAGGATTAAAACAAGCCATTGGAAAATTTAATGCGCTCGAATTAGAAAATTCAATAGCCGATGAAAAGGCAATTGGCGCTATCATCCGAACTCCTGAAGAATGGTTATCCCATCCTCATGGAAAGCAATTATTTGAACGACCAGTTGTTGAAATTGAAAAAATATCTGATAACGAACCCTGTCATCTAAGTCAACTTCCATTAGAAAAGGGTAATGCTGGTGTTTTGAATGGATTGAAAGTATTGGATTTATCAAGAGTTTTAGCGGGCCCAAACACCACACAAATTTTAAGTGAATATGGTGCAGAATGTTTGAAAATATCTCACCCTAAATTTCCATATTATCCATTCTTTTCAAAAATTGAAAATAGAGGCAAACGCTCTGCCTTCCTTGACTTAAAGTCCGAAAAAGATAAAAACATTCTTTATTCACTAATAGAAGAAGCAGATATTTTTGTATCAGCATATAATAAGGAGGGTATGCGTAAATTAGGTTTAGACCCGACTGAAGTGGCGAAAAGAAGTAAAAAAGGTATCATCTATGTAAGCATCAGTTGCTATGGCTCTGGGTCTTGGGAGAATAGGGAAGGGTTTGATTCTTTGGCACAAGCGACAACTGGGTTTACCCATTTGCATAGCATGACAAATCCAAATAAAGAAAAAGCGAGATTGTATAATTCTGAGAAGGGGGGTACTGCTCCTGAATTTATTCCAAGCTCTGTACCAAACGACTATATTACTGGCTATTTAGCTGTCTATGGAGCCTTGGTGGGCCTCTTGAAAAGGCAACAGGAAGGAGGTTCTTATACTATCAATGTTTCTTTGGCTCAGAGTGCCATGTGGACAATGCGTTTCGGTCTTCGAAATTGTTCTTTTGAGTCATACGCTTTTAAAAAGCAAATCTTTCCAATCTCTCTTAAATTTGAGGAACGGGTTATGGATTTTGCATCAAAAAATTATGACGTTTACCCTTCACATTATGGTAACTTGGAAACAGTGAAAACACCAATTTCATTTGGTAACCAAGATTTAAAAAGTAATGACTTATTACCAACTCCAAGGCTAGTTGGTTACCGTAATGTAAAACTACTGTCAACCACCATTCTGCTAAATTGGGAAGAGGAAAAAAGGCTGTTTCTCCCACTGGTCATAGCAAAACGCACGGTTTATTAAGAGTAACAATCCTTTGTACTTTGTTCACTTACATCTTTTTATTTTTCAATTGAAAGAAAAAAATGACTGCTTTTAGAGCTTTAAATGGCTGTCTGAAACTTACATATCGGGAAGAAACACCAACTTTAAAAGTTGTATATCGGAAAAATAATACTGATGTAAATAGTTGTGCAGAAACATACAGGTTTGGGTATAAGGGATGAAATATTGAGACTAGATTATACATTAAGTAAATTAGCATATAACTAAAGATTTAAAATAAGATGAAAAAATTACAAATAATAGTAGCATTAACACTTGTTTTAGCAACTTCCTACAACTGTAAAGAAGTTAAAAAAGAAATGAAAGAGGGCACCGATGAAGTGGAAGCTGCTGCAAAAGAAATGAAAGAAGAAATGAGTGTAGAGACCATAAAGTTTACCATGGAGCCCAAAAGTGACAGTGCTGTAAAAGGTGAAGTTACATTTACTGAAACTGATGGTACCGTTAGCATGACGGCCATGTTGTCTGGTCTTACCGAAGG
>QILY01000101.1 GCA_003232155.1 Maribacter sp. | reverse complement strand
TCAGTATCTAATTGATCGGCATTTGCTACTAAGGGGCAATTATCATCGGCATCTAGAATGCCATCACCATCATCATCAGTATCACAGGCATTGCCAATGCCATCATTATCAGTATCTAGTTGATTTGCGTTTCCGATCAGAGGACAATTATCATTTACATCTAAAATACCATCATTATCATCATCATCATCATCTTGAAAGCCTTCTACCACAAAATCATCTATTATGGCTCCTTCTTCATTAGTTGCTGGGTCAGATTGAAAGACAATCCGAAATAATATATTAGATTCATTGGTCAAATCTGTTTCCCCATTTGCAGCATTGGCCACAAAATCATAAGCATACTCTGTTAGTGTTGTATTAGTTCCGGTCCATTGTCCTCCAGGGCAATTTTGGCAATCATCATCTGCTCCAGAGCTAGCGTTGGTCCTATCACTGGTATACCAATTGGGTTGGCTGTCGATATTTCCTAAAAGATTCCATGAAGTGCCATCATCGGTAGAGTATTGTACATAAACAATATCAAAATTTAGTTCTAGCTCATAAGCCATATTAAATTTAAGTACTGGAGCTAAAATAGAGGATAGTTCATAGCAACCACTAACAAGAAAGCTAGTAACGTTATCTGGGTGATTACCATCTAAATTGGTCCCGTATACCTGAGTACCAGAACTGGCTTGATTTAGTAGCACACCAGTAGGCACACCTCTTTCCCATATACTATTTTCATTATTTCCTTGATTGTAGGTTAATAGTGATTCTGCTTCTGATTCAAAATCAGTAATATCGTCACCTATAGCAAATGAATTCACGAAAAAATCGCTATTTGCATCATTATTATCAATAAAATCATCATTAGCAATTGTTAAAGTAGTTATTAAGTTTACTGAGCCTACTGTACTTATATTTAATGAAGGTAATAGGATACTTGTAGTCTCCCCTGAATTTAAAGAGCCTGTCCAAGTAAGGTTTTGAGTAGTTCCGTCATTAATAGTAAAAGTAACTTCAATCTCCGTTATAGGATTAAGGCCATTATTTTCTGCTATAATTTCAGGAAAGATCTCGCCACATAAAATAGCATTCGCTGAAGGGGCAAGAGATAACAATCTCACATCATTATCAAGTACTTGAACTGGTATTGGCGATTGCCAAATACCTCTTCCATATGTTCCGGCAGTTATGATTTCAGAATCTAAGTTGATTTCTAAATCTCCAACACCTGTACTTGGCAAATCGGTAAAATATTCCTCCCATTCGGTTAAAGTGTCGTCTAACCGGTAGACACCTAAATTTGTCCCTACATATAAATGTCTTCCTTGATGTACTATGGTATAGAAAGCTTGATCTGTAGGTAAGTTAAAAGTGATATCTTCTTCAACAACATTCGCTCCGTTGATAGTTAATTTAAATACGCCTCTTTGAGGTTGTTGTGCGCTCAAAGGTTCTCCACTACCAATTCTTCTTGAAGTGGTTACATATAAAATATTTGGGTCAGAACTATTGATGGCAATACTTGATATGTTCGAATCAAAACGATTCAATGCAGAGAAATTTACCCCCCCATCTTCGCTTCTAAATACAAAATCATTCAAAGCAGCATATAATACCATAGGGTTGTTTGGGTCTACTTCTAAATCGTCAATATTTGAACCACCTCCAAAATCATTTGAAATCCTAACCCAAGCATTACCATCTAGGCGATAAACCCCATCAAAACCTGCATATACATTGCCATCACCAGCAACAGTTAAAGGCGTAATCCAATTACCAACAATATTATCTCCATTACTATCAGTAGGTTGGCCAACATTGCCTATGGATTGCCCTACGTCATCGGTAATGAATAAAACTTGCCCAAATTGAGCGAAACCATAAATGATATCACTATTATTAGGATCTATTTCGTAATCCATCCCATCTCCTCCAGTGTATACGTTCCAAGATCCGTTGTTGAACAGAAGCCCAGCATTATCTTGCGTTCCTCCAACTATTCTTGATGCGTCATCTGTTGCGACGGATATTCTATAAAATTGGCTCACTGCCATGTTTCCAGTTCTATTAGTAAAATTCACGCCATTGTCATTAGATGTATATAAACCACCATCACTAGCGCAAAATAAACTTCCATTAAAGAACTTTAAAGTATGAATATCGGCGTGCGTGAATGCACTATCATTAATAAACCATTGATTAACACGTGTAAAGGAACTGGAACTCCCTCCCGTTGTACTTCGCCATATGTTCAAACAGCCTACAAATAGTATGTCGGCATCTGATGGGGACACTTCGAGCGCTAAATCAAAAAAGGCTTGGTTGCTTTCAAAAATATCAGTGGTATTTCCAGTATTCGTAAAGGTTTCTCCGCTATCTGAAGAACGAAATAGACCTTGGAAATCAGCATTGGTTGCTGCGCTCAAAACATAAACTACTTCTGGGTCTGCAGGGCTAACACCTAAAACAAGTCGACCAGAAGTTGCGGGAAAATTTTCGGTAATTTGAATAAATGTATCGCCGCCATCAGTAGATTTAAAATATTGACTTCTTGAAACAGCATATATAGTATTGCTATCACCAGGTTTCAGTTTGAAATCCAATATATTTCCATTTTGCTTTACTTCCCAGGTATCACCGCCATCGATAGATTTAAATAACCCTGAATTAGATCCAACCCATATAATATTTGAATTTGTAGGGTCTATAGTAATTTCATTAAATCGACTGCCAATATTTGTATCGTCAATGTTTAGTCCGGTCTCGTTCCAAGTAATTCCTCCATTAAGGGATTTATATACTCCTATACTAAATGAATCCCCTCCATCATCATCGCCAGTTGATATATATATGATATTAGAATCGTTAGGGTCAACAGCTATGCCAGAAACTCCTATTTGGGGGAAGTTGTCGAATAAGTTAACCCAAAAATCACCAGCATTGGTAGATTTCCAGATGCCACCCGAAGGGGCACCCGCATACCATGTATCTGGGTCATTGGGATCTACAGCAATTGCATTAATCCTTCCTTGTCCCGGAAGACTGCCACGAATTGTACCTGTATTAATAGGGCCTATAGATGACCAGTTACTGGTTTGGTTTACGACTTTGCCAGTACGGTTTTGTTTTTTTTGCCAAGAATTCCATAATTCTTTAGATGTTGGTAAATAGCCATCTTTATCTACAAATTCTAACCAATAGTTCTCCCATCTTTTATAAGGTTTAAAGCCACTACCTTTAACATCCGGATCTCTGGTTTTCCAGTACTCATTAAATGAATCCGATATTTCGTAAATCGAATATTGCTGGTTTGTAGATTTAGATGTTGAAGAAGACTTTCTTTTATTCAAATCGTCCATCCAAGGGGCACTTTCAGTATACTGTCCGTAAGATAACGAACATGTAAAAAAGCAGAGAAATAGTAATTTCTTAATCATATCCAATTTTTTTGCTAATATCATGAAAAATATAGTGATATTCAATGTTTTTTTGATGAATGGGCGTTTTTTTATGTAACCTTAACAATTTGCAATCAAGGTTGACTAATTAAGTCCAGTTATATAAGTAGTAAAATCTTATAAAAACTTTCACATTTTTTTACGAACAAAAAAAATTAACTTTGCGGGGTAACATTATATAATGAGATATATTTTTTTGGTGTTTTGTATTGTAATGGGCAATTCTCTCTTTGCTCAAGAAAACCCTCTTCCCCCAGCTAAGAAATTAGATGAGTCATCTCTTCTAGAAGTTAAGGTCAATCAAAAAAACAAAACTCCTAGTACGCCAGAAATTACAATAAAAGATTATAAAATAATTTCTTTTGCCAGAGATACTACTTTTCTAGATACTACTTTGACCATACAAAAGGAATACAAGTATAATTACCTTAAAAGAGATGATTTTGAATTAATGCCCTTTGCTAATGTCGGGCAACCTTATAATAAATTAGGTGTTGACTTTGAGCGAAATACATTGTATCCTTCTCTTGGAGCAAAAGCAAAACATTATAACTATTTAGAAGTTGAAGATGTAGACTATTATAATGTTGCTACTCCTATGACCGATCTTTTTTTTAAAACTACTTTTGAAGAAGGTCAGTTACTTGACGCATCACTTGCTTTCAATACATCAAGACGCTTGAACTTTTCAATTTCATATAAGGGTTTTCGCTCTTTAGGTAAATACCAGTTCAATGAATCTGAATCAGGCAATTTTAGAACTACTACTAATTATGAAACCAAGAACAAAAGGTATAATCTGAGGGCTCACATTGCTGCTCAAAATATTGAAACTCAAGAGAACGGTGGCTTGTCAAATAAAGAAGAGCAATTTAATTCGGCCAACCCAGATTTTAGAAATAGAATTAAGGTTGATGTGCTTTTCAACGACGCAGAAAACAGGATTTTAGGAAAGCGGTATTTTTTAGACCACCAATATAAACTCATAAGAAAACAAAAAGATTCTAGTAGGGTTGAGAAGACATCATTGGCTATTGGGCACCAATTTAATTACGAGACCAAATTTTATCAGTTTACACAAGGCGCACAAAATTCCTATTTCGGAGCTGCTTTTCTACCCAGTATAGCAGATAGGGCTCGCCTAAAAACAGCATACAACCAATTAAGTGCAGATTTCTATAATGCCACTTTAGGTGCTTTGCAAGGCAATATAAGTATATATGATTATGTATATTTTTTCAATAGCAAACTCATTACAGCAGATGGTGCCGAAATTCAAAACCGATTAAAAGGACAAGAAATTGCCCTTGGCGCAAATTACCGAAAGCAAATAGGTGGGTTTTTGGTCAATGGTGATGTAAAGTATAATGTATCCGGCGACTTGTCCGGTAGCATTATTGATGCATCTGCTAGCTATGAATTAAATGATAAGAATAGGGTTAAGTTTACATTTCATTCTTCCTCAAGAATGCCTGATTTTAATTTCTTATTATATCAAAGCGAATATGAAAATTATAATTGGCAGAACACATCCACTTTTGAAAAGGAAAATATCAATAGCTTACAATTTGAGTTGACTTCTAAAATATGGGGTGAACTTTCAGCAAAATATACTACAATTAATAACTATTCCTATTTTACTTCTGACCCTTCGCAAGAGCTTGTTGAAGGTGCTGAACAGGCGTTTATAAAACCCTTTCAAGAAAATAATAGTATCAACCATTTAAAAGTAAAATATAATAAAGAATTTAGAGTAGGGCGTTTCGCACTTAATAACACTCTAATGTATCAAAATGTTACTCAAGGCAGCCCAGTACTCAATGTGCCGCAGTTCGTCACTAGAAATACCCTTTATTTTTCATCAAACGTATTTAAGAAAGCCATGTACCTGCAAACAGGAGTAACCTTTAAGTATTTCACATCTTATAATGCAGATAGTTATAACCCTTTGCTTGGTGAATTCTATGTTCAGAATGCAGAAGAATTGGGCGGCTACCCTATTTTAGACTTTTTCATCAATGCTCGTGTGCAACAAACGCGTATCTATTTAAAAGCAGAACATTTCAATTCTGGTTTTGGCGCTACAAATGATTTCTATGCAGCACCTGACTATCCTTATCGAGATTTTGTAATTCGATTCGGGTTGGTTTGGAATTTTTTCTCCTAGTAATCAATCTTAATAATAGTGTATAATTATAGAATCTTATTTTAAGATAACTCCCTAATTTAATATGTGGGGCTGCTACTTTTGTAGCACCGGGCTTTCGCTACTCGCTTTTTTTATGAACTCAAAAAAATGAGTCCATAAAAAAGAGCTCAAACAAAAGCTCAATCCCTTCCCCTTTTTAAAATATTTTAGGCTTTAATTTGCTGTTAATCATGCGATTGTATTTTTTTTGCATAAATCTTCAAAAAAAAGTCATTTAGGCATTGTGTAAACAAGAAAACCATCTTATATTTGCACCCGCTTAGGGAATGACCTGAGCCGTGAACCAAGAAAATAAGTGAATGTTTCCTTGGTTAATTTAGAGTTCATTGACAAATTGTAGAGACAGCGCAGATAATTTCCAGAGGTGGGGATTATCATGTAAGAATATAATAGTATTATAATCTGGAAGAGATTCCGGTTCAAGAATTTAGATTAAGATTACGGGGCCTGGATGTTAAATT
>QILY01000089.1 GCA_003232155.1 Maribacter sp. | reverse complement strand
AATCATTTTATGGATAGTGTATTAGATGTAGAACAAAAAGAAGGCACCAGTACACAAACTTTTCTTGCCTTTTGGGAAAAGAAAAAAGACAAACTAAGTGTAACAGCTCCTTCAACTATTGATGCCGTGCAAATAATGACTATACATAAATCTAAGGGGCTAGAGTTTCCTATTGTCATATATCCGTATGCAAATTCAAATATTTATAAAGAAATAGAACCAAAATTATGGTTGCCCGTTGCTAAAAATGATTTTAATGGGTTTGATGAAGTATTGATCAGTAAAAAACAAGAAGTTGTACCGCCGATACGCTATATCATGATGAACAATATAAATTAGAGTTAGATGCTTTCAATATACTTTATGTAGCTACTACCCGTGCCGTTAAAGGACTGTATATTTTAACGAAAAAAGACCTTACAAAAAGCGGAGGGCATAAAACAGATTATTACTCGGGCCTATTCATTCACTATCTAAAGGAAAAAAACCTTTGGAACGAACTTCAAAACAGTTATACCTTTGGTGAATTGAATCTTTCTGAAGAAACCATAAGCCTTGAAGTACAAGAACATATTCCTTATCAATATTCATATAAAGAAAGGCCCAGTTTTAAAATACTCACTAAATCAGGTCAGTTATGGGATACCGAGAGGGAAGAAGCATTATCTAGGGGAAATCTTATCCATTTTATAATGGGCCATATTAAAACCGAAAAAGATGTAAAAAAAGCTTTTGATATTGTTCTGGGAAATGGAGATATTAGTATTGATGAATTAGATTTTTTAAAGGATAAGATTCATCAGATACTACAGCATCCTGAACTTCATATATATTATAAGGAAGGAAATATAATAAAAAACGAAATCGATATTATTACCCAGACCGGGCAAATTTTACGTCCCGACAGGGTAGTGATAAAAAACAATACAGCAACAATCATAGATTATAAAACAGGAAAATCAAACCCAAACTACAAAGAACAAGTATACGGTTATGCCGATGCTTTAATAGCCATGGGGTACACTATAGAAAGTAAGATCATTATATATATAAACGATACTATCATTCCAGAATTCATTTAGATTTTAATTATTATGTACGGAAAAATAAAAGAACACCTACAAAAAGAACTGAGCCAGATAAAAGAAGATGGCCTTTATAAAAAAGAACGTATTATCACTTCACCCCAAGATGCGGTCATCAAAATTTCAACGGGAGAAGAGGTCATTAATTTCTGCTCCAATAATTATTTGGGACTTTCTTCGCACCCAGATGTTATTCAGGCGGCCAAAGATGCTATGGACTCGCATGGCTTTGGCATGTCATCAGTACGCTTTATATGTGGCACCCAAGACATACATAAAGAATTAGAGCAAAACATTGCCGATTTCTATGGTACCGAAGACACCATATTGTACGCAGCTGCCTTTGATGCCAATGGCGGAGTCTTTGAACCCTTACTTTCTGCTGAAGATGCCATTATATCAGATTCACTTAACCATGCTTCTATTATAGATGGTGTTCGCCTTTGTAAAGCAAAACGGCATCGGTATGCGAATAGTGATATGGCTGATTTGGAAAAACAATTACAACAGGCGAATGATAATAATGCAAGGTTTAAAATTATTGTAACTGATGGTGTTTTCTCTATGGATGGCTTAGTAGCTCCTTTAGATGCCATTTGTGATTTAGCCGATAAGTATGATGCCTTGGTTATGATAGATGAATGCCATGCCGCAGGTTTTATAGGTAAAACTGGTCGTGGGACCTTAGAAGAAAAAAAGGTTATGGGCCGCATAGATATTATAACAGGAACATTAGGCAAAGCATTAGGCGGCGCAATGGGGGGTTATACTACCGGAAAAAAAGAGATTATAGAAATACTTAGGCAGCGGTCAAGACCCTATCTTTTCTCAAATTCTTTAGCACCTGCCATTGTAGGTGCGTCTATTAAGGTGTTTGAAATGTTAAAAACAGACATCTCTTTACGTGACAAACTTGAAAAAAATACAAACTATTTCAAGGAAGGAATGAAAAAAGCAGGCTTTGATATTATTGATGGTGATTCTGCTATTGTGCCCGTAATGCTGTATGATGCTAAGTTAGCGCAACAAATGGCCAATATGCTTTTAGAAAAAGGAATATACGTAATCGGCTTCTTTTATCCAGTAGTGCCTAAAGAGAAAGCCCGTATACGAGTACAACTCTCGGCTTCACATGAAACTGATCATTTAAACAAGGCCATCAACGCATTTATTGAAGTCGGAAAAACCTTGAAAATCGTTTAAACGCAATGTTTAATCTATGAAAAGCGTTAAAAAAAATAGGAAATTGATTTTGTTAATAATAATTAACAACTTACATTTGCGGTAATAAACACTTAAACTTAAAAATTTCAACATGAAAAACTTTTGCAAATTAATGGTTGTTGCCTTAGTACTGGTAGGTTTCAACAACATACAAGCGCAAGATGAGAACAACCCTTGGCAAGTAAGTTTTGGGGTAAATGCCATCGACGTATTTCCAACTAATGATAGTAATTTCCCAACCCAGACAGGAAGTTTTGGTAGTGAATTCTTTAATGCAAACGACCACTGGAACATCCTTCCTTCTATATCTTATGTAGCTGTTTCTAAATCTGTCGGTGACGGTTTCGCTGTTGGAGTAAGAGGTTCTTTAAACAGAATAAGCAAACTAGGTGATGTATCTGTAGATGATCTTTCATTCTATACTGTTGATGGTACCATTAAATATAACTTCTTAAAAAATACTACGGTTGATCCATTCATAGAAATAGGTGGTGGTTACACTTGGGTTGATGACATTGGAGCAGGTACAGTTAATGGTGGTGTTGGTGTAAACATATGGTTTTCAGAAAGTGTTGGTTTTACACTTCAAACATCCTATAAACATGTTTTTGAAGATTTTGGAAGAAAGCATTTTCAACATTTAGCTGGTATTGCTGTCAAATTTGGTGGCACTGATACTGATGGTGATGGTGTATACGATAAAGATGATGCTTGTCCTGAAGTTGCTGGTCTTGAACTTTTCAATGGTTGTCCTGATGCTGACGGTGATGGTATCGAAGATAGCAAAGATAGCTGTCCTAACGCTGCTGGTTCTAAAGAAATGAACGGTTGTCCTGATGGTGATGGTGACGGTGTTGCCGATAAAGATGATGCCTGTCCTAATGAAGCTGGTCTTGCTGCTCTAGGTGGTTGTCCTGATGCTGATGGTGACGGTGTTGCCGATGGTGACGATACTTGTCCTAACGAAGCTGGTCCCGCTGAAAACAAAGGTTGCCCTTGGCCTGATAAAGATGGTGATAGTGTTTTAGATAAAGATGACAAATGTCCAGATGTTGCTGGTACTGTTGCTAACATGGGTTGTCCAGAAGTAACCGAAGAAGTTCAAAAGAGATTGAACAGCTATGCTAGCACTATCTTGTTTGACACTGGTAAATCATCTATCAAAGCTGAGTCTACATCTGTAATGGTTGATATCATCCAAATCTTAGGTGAGTATCCAAATGCTAAATTCTCTGTAGAAGGTCATACAGACAGTCAAGGTGGTGCTTCAACTAACCAAAAGCTTTCTGAGTCAAGAGCTAACTCTGTTAGAGATTTCTTGATTGACAAAGGTATTGGTGCTGCCAGATTATCTTCTCTTGGTTATGGAGAAAATAAGCCTATCGCTACTAACAAAACTAGAGCTGGTAGAAAAGAAAACAGAAGAGTAGAAATTAACTTAGTAAAATAAGCAAGTTTTAATCTCTAATTTTATAAAAAAAAGCCCTGCAATTGCAGGGCTTTTTTATTTATATATACCAATTTGGCTATAAAATGAGTCATAGAAAACGAAGTTGCTTTTTTGTTCTATGCCACTTTGATTGATTTGCATAGCCTAAGCTACGGAAATCATGAACAAGAAAGTAGAACGAAAAATGAACGAGTCATTTTATAGCCAAATTGGTATAACTTCCTCCCAACTTTTTCTTCTACCTTCAAGTTTCAATTCCAAATAAAAAATTGAGATGAATTCAATACAGAGTTTTCTAGAAGAAGTACTATTTGAAATCAAAAAAAAGCAAGATTCCCTTGAAGATATTGTTTTTATATTACCCAGTAAACGTGCTGGCACTTTTCTAAGAAACGCTATAGCCAAAACTGCAACGAAAACACAGTTCGCCCCTGAAATTTATAGTATTGAAAGTTTTATCGAAAAAATATCAGGACTTAGCTATGCCACAAATACACAGCAACTTTTTGAGTTGTATACCACTTATCTAAAAGTTTCTAAAAACAACACTGATAATTTCTTTACATTTTCAAAATGGGGGCAAACCCTTCTTCAAGATTTCAATGAAATTGACCGTTATTTAATTGATAGTAAAAAACTATTTTCAAACTTAGCTGCCATTCAAGAGATTAACCATTGGTCAGTTCAGTCAGGAAAAACACAGCTAATGCAAGATTATCTCAATTTTTGGAACAATCTGGAAGAACTGTATTCAAATTTCAATACCGCTCTCATAGAGAAAGGCATAGCGCATCAAGGGTTGGCATATCGTTACGCCTGTGACAACCTGAGTGATTATTTAGAATCCAAGGCAAATAAGACACATATTTTCATAGGGTTCAATGCGCTGAACACTGCAGAAAGCCAAATCATTCAAACCACGCTTAAAACAGCTAAAGCAGGCGTGTATTGGGATACAGATTCCTATTTCTTAAATGACCCCATTCATGATGCGGGTTACTTTATTAGAAAACATAAAAAAGACTGGCCCTATTATAAAGAAAAAGAACTTAAAGGCCTTAGTGAACATTATAGCACAAAAAAGAACATTCATATTACCGGTGTTCCTAAAAATGTGTCGCAAGCTAAATATGTTGGTTCTCTGTTAAAAAAGCAAAAGCGGGAGAATGCAGAATCGTTAAAAGACACTGCTGTAGTATTAGGCGATGAAACCTTATTGAATCCTATTCTGAATGCTATACCTCAAGATATAAATAGGGTTAATATTACTATGGGGTATCCTTTACAGAAAACTCCATTGGCCAGTTTATTCACACAATTTATAGATCTATATCTTCACCGTGATACGCAAGGTTGGTTTTATCAAAATATACTTTCGTTTTTATCCCAC
>QILY01000073.1 GCA_003232155.1 Maribacter sp. | reverse complement strand
GCGGTAATTCAAGAAACAGGTGAAGAAATACCCTGTAATGTTGTTGGGCTCACAGCGGGAGTTTCTCCAAACATAGATTTTCTAAAAGATAGTGGTATTGAATTAGGAAGAGGCGTTAAGGTGAACCGATTTTTAGAAACCAATATACCTGATATTTATGCCATTGGCGATTGTGCCGAACAATATGAAGGTATTGGTCAACGCAGGCCTATCGAAGCGGTCTGGTATACGGGCCGAATGATGGGCGAAACGGTAGCACAGACCTTATGTGGCAATAAAATTGAATACAAACCAGGACATTGGTTCAACTCGGCCAAGTTTTTAGATCTGGAATACCAGACCTACGGTTGGGTTTTCAGTGAACGTGGTATGAAAGAACATGAAGAACATTTTCACTGGAGGCATGCTACCGAAAAAATATGCATAACTATCGCCTTTCATAAAGAGACCAAACAATTTTTAGGTATAAACACCTTTGGTATTCGAATGCGTCATGAAATTTTTGACCGCTGGCTAACAGAAGAACGAGATATAAATCATGTTATGGAGTATTTGAAGGATGCCAATTTTGATCCCGAATTCTACAAACAATATGAAGTTGGGATTATATCACAATTCAATGCAAAATTTGGCACGAACATCAGTTCGAAGAAAAAAAGTTGGAAACGAATTTTTAGCAACGCATAATTATAAACATAATTAATGAAGACAATTAAAAATATAGGATTAGTAATCTTTTTAGTAGGTTTGGGCATCTTCGCCACATTACCGCTAATAGGAACATTTAATGTTGACAAAACCACTTTTGACGCAGTAGTCTCTGAAAAGAAAATTAAAAGTGAGCTGTTCATTCAAGAAATGCAGAAAAATGTTGTTGGAAAAGAGTTTAAGGGTATGCAATCGTTATCGCCCCTAATCGCTTCAGCATTAGAAAACGCTAACGCACAGCACACAAAAAACAAAGAGTACAAAAAGAAAATATATACCAAGCCAAGTAATATGGCAGGTCTTATAGGCAAAAAATCGGGCAGCGGCTTTATTGCCAACAATAAGGGTACAATGTGGTTCTTGACTTTTGGCCTAGGTATACTAGGAGCGCTCATGTCCATATTGCCCAATGTTGTTTTATTAGGTAAAAAAGGTATTAAAAATGATGGAATATATCACGAAAGTTCGACCGACCAAGGCTGGATCGCATGGATGGTATTTATTTTTCTCGTTACTTTTTATCTTGTTCTATATTTTCGCTCTGAATATGCTGTAAACTGGACCTACTTGGTAGACCCTATAAGTGAGAATTTAAGTGGAAACCCTGCAGGTCATTGGTTTGTATATGGTTTTATGTACTGTGCGGTCATGACTGTTATGGCGGTTCGCATGTATATCAAATACCGCCATAATATGTACCAAATGGTGCGTACCACCTCGGTGCTGTTCTTTCAAATTGTGTTTGCATTTCTGATTCCTGAGATTATGGTTCGTTTACAAATGCCGTACTACGATTTTAAAAATGCTTTTCCGTTGGACCATGATTTCTTTTTTAGTTGGAACCTTAAAGAACTATTGAACAGTGGCGGAATTGGTCTGTTCATTCTCGTATGGGGAATAGTTTTAACCTTGATCGTAGTACCTGTAATGGTATATTTCTTTGGAAAAAGATGGTACTGCTCATGGGTCTGCGGATGCGGCGGATTGGCCGAAACCTTGGGAGACCCTTACAGGCAGCACTCAAGCAAATCACTTTTTTCTTGGAAAGTAGAACGATGGTTGGTTCATGGTGTCTTGGTTTTCGCTGTAGTAATGACCGGAATGACCTTATATAGTTTCTTTGCCGAATCGGGTACGGTGCTTGGAATAAAAACGCAAAGTGTACAAAATGTATATAGCCTTGCTATTAGTTCCGTATTTGCAGGAGTTATAGGCACAGGTTTCTATCCTATTTTTGGTAACCGTGTATGGTGCCGTTTTGGGTGTCCATTGGCTGCCTATTTAGGTTTTGTACAACGCTTTAAATCACGCTTTAGAATTACTACCAATGGCGGACAATGTATTTCTTGCGGTAACTGTTCTGTCTATTGTGAGCAAGGTATCGATGTTAGGGCCTATGCCCAAAAAGGAGAAAATATTGTACGTTCAAGTTGTGTAGGCTGCGGCGTTTGTTCTGCTGTTTGCCCAAGGGGTGTTCTTAAATTAGAGAACGGTCCAGAAACGGGTCGTATCAATCCCACGCAAGTGTTATTGGGCAATGATGTTGATTTGATGGATTTGGTAAATGATAAATAATCTTACGAAATTTAAAAGTAAAAGCACCAATATCATTCACTCCTTCTCATAACTATAGCTATATAACCAAGGGAGTAATCAAAAAGTCATCTCAATATATTGTCAGGTAGATCTTATACATTCGACATACTTTAAAATACAGTTCAGTGTTCGGTAAAATATTCATTATAACTACATTCTTTTTAATATTCGGAAATACATCCGCAGAGAGGAAAATGTATCATAAAGAATATTACGAAACAGGGAAACTCAAAGCAGAAGGCTGGTTAAAAAATGGTGTTAAAAATGAATACTGGAAATTCTACCATCAAAATGGTTCCATTTCTGAACAAGGGAATTATAAAAATGCTAAACGAGAAAAGTATTGGTATTTTTATACGCAAAATAATATCTTGGCTCAAGAAGGGCATTATAAAAATGGCAAGAAAACAAATTGGTGGTCTTTTTATGATGAAAAAGGTCATGTTAGCCATAAATGCCAGCTTAGTAATGGACGTAAAAATGGCTATTGCTTAAAATATATGGATGAAAAATTAACTTCGGCCGAAAAATACCGAAATGGCAAGAAAGTCAAAGAATGGTTCAGTTTTAGTAGCTTTAAGCGCGAAAATAGTTTGTCCGATTTAAAATAAATGATGGATATAAAAGTTATCATTCCCGCGTTCAATGAGGCTGATTCAATTGCTAATGTCATTAATGAAATTCCCGAATCAGTATCTGAAATAATTGTTGTCAATAACAATTCTACTGATGAAACAGCCCACAATGCAGAGAATGCAGGAGCTACGGTATTAACCGAAAATAGAAAAGGCTATGGGCATGCATGCCTTTGCGGAGTGAATTATATAGCAAAACAGTCTAAAACACCAGATATTATCGTATTTATCGACGGAGACTATTCTGATTATCCAGAAGAATTGAATAAAGTAGTAGCCCCAATTTTAAATAAAGGTTATGATTTTGTTATTGGCGCAAGGGTTGAAGAGCTTAGGGAGATAGGTAGCATGACACCACAACAAATTTTTGGTAATTGGCTGGCGACGTTTTTAATGAAACTGTTCTTTGGTGCTAAATTCACAGACTTAGGGCCATTTAGAGCTATAAAATACGATCAATTGATTGCCATGAAAATGGAAGACAAAACCTATGGATGGACCGTAGAAATGCAATTGAAAGCACTGAAAAAGAAGTTAGCATACACCGAAGTACCAGTACGTTACAAAAAAAGAATTGGTGTCTCAAAAGTGTCAGGAACAGTAAAAGGTAGTATATTTGCTGGCATAAAAATACTGAGTTGGATTTTTAAATACAGTATCAAGTAAGCAGCATTGTTTTTGACAGCTATTGCAATTATTTATTGGTGAAATTCATATGCCTTCAAGAAGAATAGGGTCTAAATTGATAAAAAAGAAGTAAATTAAAAGAAGATAACAATACTTATGGGACTAGTAATCGCTTACATCATAATGGCTATATACACTATTGCACTATTATTGATATTCTTTTATAGTCTTGCCCAATTGAACCTCTTGGTCAATTACTTAGGCTACAAACGCAGTAATCAGACCGCTCCTAAATTTAATCTTCTCGACCCTAAAGAAATTCCGTACGTAACCATTCAATTGCCCGTTTATAATGAGGAATATGTAATGGAACGTTTGTTAGAAAATATAGCTAAAATTGAATATCCAAAGAGTAAATTAGAGATTCAGGTTTTAGATGATTCTACTGATGAATCAGTGGTTGATACAGCAAAATGGATTAAAGACCTACAAGAAACCGGATTAGATATTCAGCATATACGCCGTGAAAACCGCCAAGGTTTTAAAGCAGGCGCATTAAAAGAGGGCTTAGAAACTGCCAAAGGTGAATTTATTGCCATTTTTGATGCTGATTTCTTACCTGATAGCGATTGGTTGAAAAAAACGGTTATTTATTTCAAAGACCCAGAAATTGGTGTGGTTCAAACCCGCTGGGGACATATCAATAGAGATTATTCAACCTTAACAAGAATTCAAGCTTTTGCTCTCGATGCACATTTTACTTTAGAACAAGTAGGTAGAAATGCAAAAGGGCATTTTATCAACTTTAATGGTACCGCAGGTATTTGGCGTAAAAAATGCATCCTCGATGCTGGAAACTGGGAAGGCGACACCTTAACAGAAGATCTTGATTTAAGCTACCGTGCACAGTTAAAGAACTGGAAATTTAAATATTTAGAAGATGTTGAAACTCCTGCTGAACTTCCAGTGGTTATTAGTGCCGCACGTTCACAACAATTTCGTTGGAATAAAGGAGGGGCCGAAAACTTTAGAAAAACAGTTTGGAGTGTTATCTCGGCAAAAAACATATCATTGAAAACCAAATTTCATGGTGTAATGCATTTGTTGAACAGTTCCATGTTCTTGTGTATTTTTGTAGTAGCCATATTAAGTACGCCAACACAGTATATAAAAAATATATACCCGCATTTAGATTGGTTATTCGATGCACTTAGTTTCTTTATTCTAAGTACCATCATTCTCTTTGTTTGCTATTGGTTTACCTATAAGAGCATACAGGGTAGTGGTTTCAATAATTTTGTAGACTATATTCGT
>QILY01000277.1 GCA_003232155.1 Maribacter sp. | reverse complement strand
GCCCTAAGTTTTTAAAAAATATCAATACTACCTTTACCTTCTCGAATTATCTCTGGTTCACCATCTGAAAGATTAATAATTGTTGATGCTATATTACCTCCATAACCACCATCAATAACCAAATCTACTAGATTGTTCCATTTCTCATAAATCAATTCAGGATCTGTAGTGTATTCTAACAATTCATCTTCATCATGAATAGAAGTAGACACGATAGGGTTGCCCAATTCTTCGACCAAAGCCTTAGCTATGGTATTATCCGGTATACGTATGCCTACAGTTTTCTTTTTTTTAAAATCTTTTGGAAGGTTACTGTTTCCTGGTAAAATAAAAGTATAAGGGCCAGGTAAGGAACGTTTTAAAATCTTAAATGTGGCCGTATCAATTTGGCGTACATAATCAGAAAGGTTGCTCAGATCGGCACAGATAAAAGACCAGTTTGCTTTGGCTAGTTTTATTCCTTTAATACGGGCAATTTTTTCAAGGGCTTTTGTATTGGTTATATCACAGCCCAGACCATATACTGTATCCGTAGGGTAAATTATAAGTCCGCCCTTACGCAATACATCGACTGCCCGCTGAATTTCTTTCGGGTTAGGGTTCTCTCATATATTTTAATGAATTCGGCCAAAATTTTAATTATTACCTATTAGGTTCGGTGATGTTATGAAATCACCTCTAATTTCGCAAAACGTAATAAAAGCTTTTTAATATCTCCCTTATCAAATTGAATTTCTGCTTTTTTATCATTGCCATCGCCTACAATTTTTAAAACCTTACCACGACCAAAGCGAGTATGGTTTACAAGAGTGCCCGTTGCTAAATTAGGGTCTACAACATTAGTATTACCAACAGCAGAAGCTAGTTCAGGTTTTAATTTGCGTAGTTTTCGCAATTGATTTTCACTGGGTCTGCCCAATACTGGTGGAGTGCCTCTTTTAGGTTTTACTTGACGCAAATTACTTTTATCGACCTCGCCAAAAATATCAGTATCAATTAATGATCTATAACGATAACCTGCCTTATCAATGGGAGTCAAATTCTCAACATACCGCTCATCAATTTCTTCTAAAAATCTGCTGGGCTCGGCATCAATAAGTTCCCCCCATCGGTAGCGATTTTGGGTATAGGTCAAATAGGCCTGTTTTTCCGCTCGGGTAAGTGCTACATAAAATAACCTTCGCTCCTCTTCCAATTCACTTCGGGTATTCATGCTCATGCCCGAAGGAAACAGATTTTCTTCCATACCAACAATATATACATACGGAAACTCCAAACCTTTCGCCAAATGTATCGTCATTAAAGCAACACGGTCTTCATCACCGGTATCCTTATCTAAATCGGTAGCAAGGGCTACATCTTCTAAAAACTCGTCAATACTACCGGTAGCTTCATCAATTTCTTTTTGTCCTTCTACAAAATCTTTGATTCCATTAAGTAATTCCTCAATATTTTCCATACGGCCAATACCTTCTGGGGTACCATCTTTCCTATACTCTAAAAGTATTCCTGTCTTTTTGGCCACATGTTCTGCAAGGGTAAAGGCATCAGAACCTTTACTCGTAATCTGAAAACTTTTGATCATGGTAGTAAAATCTTGCAGCTTTCTTTTGGTCCCTGAATTGATTTTTAACTCAATACGGTCTAAATTTTCGATTACTTCAAAAATGGAACGATTATAATGGTTAGCTGCTACTACAATTTTCTCTATGGTAGTTTGGCCAATACCTCTTGCCGGAAAGTTGATAATACGTTTTAGGGCTTCCTCATCTTTAGGGTTGATGACCAACCGTAAATACGAGAGCACGTCTTTAATCTCTTTACGTTGGTAAAAAGATAATCCCCCATAAATACGATAGGGAATATCACGTTTGCGCAAAGCATCTTCTATGGCCCTAGATTGTGAATTGGTTCGGTATAAAACCGCAAAACTCCCATTGGGCAATTGCTGTTGCATTCTGTTCTCCCAAATAGAACCTGCTACAAACCGCCCCTCTTCAGCATCAGTTGTGCTACGATGTATCTTTATAAGTGTTCCTTCGTCATTAGACGTCCATACTACTTTTTCTAACTGATTTTTATTCTTTGCTATGACAGAATTGGCCGCATTTACAATATTCTTGGTAGAGCGATAATTTTGTTCTAAGCGATACATACCCACATTATCGTAATCTTTTTGAAAATTCAAAATATTGCTAATGTCAGCCCCTCTAAAAGAATAGATACTCTGCGCATCATCGCCCACAACACATATATTTTGATAGCGGTCCGATAAGGCCTTTACTATCAAATATTGTGAATGGTTTGTATCTTGGTACTCATCTACTAATATATATCTGAACCTATCTTGATATTTTGCTAAAACTTCAGGGTAGCGATTTAATAATTCATTGGTACGCAGCAATAAATCATCAAAATCCATCGCACCAGCTTTAAAGCAACGATCTACATAATTTTGATAAATATCTCCTATTCTTGGGCGTTTGGCCATAGCATCTGCTTCGACCAATTCTGGGTCGTTGAAATAAGCTTTTACCGTAATCAAACTATTTTTATAGGATGAAATACGATTTTGTATTTGTTTGTATTTATAAATATCCTTGTCCAATCCCATTTCTTTAATAATGGAAGCGATCAAACGTTGTGAGTCTTGTGTATCATAAATAGTGAAATTGCTTGGAAAACCCAGTTTATCACCATCAAAACGTAAAAGTTTAGCAAAAACGGAATGGAAAGTCCCCATCCAAAGGTTTTTTGCTTCTGAAGTACCGACAATGTCAGAAATACGTTTTTTCATCTCACGCGCAGCCTTATTGGTAAAGGTCAATGCCAAAATATTAAACGGGTCTACTCCTTGCGCCATTAAATGTGCCATACGAAAGGTAAGCACTCGCGTTTTTCCTGAGCCTGCACCAGCAATAACCATTAAAGGGCCATCTTTATGTAATACAGGAGCCCTTTGGGCATCATTTAATTGGTCAATAAAATTATCCAAGTACGATTTACTTTAAGTTTAAACAGAGAACTGGTTTAGACTTTCTCTTTTACCTGCAAACACCACATTTTGCACCCATATTTGTCATTTTTGACCACCGTAGCCCTACATGCCGCTAAAAAATGATTTCATCTGGGCATAAAAGTCAATATTTTCGGTTCCAAACAAAAAATTTAAACCAGTTCAGTAGGTGAATTTAGTTATAATACCCTTTATTATAAAAACATCATTTCAATAATTATGAACAATGGCACGAGGTTTTAACGATTTTGAATATATTTAGAGACTGAATACTATTTAATGGAAAAAATATACGTTTTACTACTTCTTTATGGCTTTATTTTCCAAGCAAACGTATCGGCTCAATCCAAAGAAAGCGGTCCTATTATACAGGGCTATGGAAAGGTTTGGGAAATAGAAAATCCTGACTATAAAGTAGACACTTCCAAAGAATATAAAGCTGTCTTTGATATTATGAATTCCCCAGAATTACCGGAGACGCTTAATCAAAGTATAGAAACTGCTGCACGTTTTCTGAATATGCATGCTCAAAGCGGTATTCCCGAAGCCCAATTAAAGGTTGCCTTAGTGGTACATAATAAAGCATCAAAGGATGTGATTACCAATACTGCCTATCAAAAACGATATGGTGCCGATAATCCGAACCAAAAATTAATTCGAGAATTATTAGATGCTGGCGTACAGATTATATTCTGCGGACAATCTTCTAAATCAAGAGATTTTCCTCGTGAAGATTTAATTGATGGCGTACAGATCTCACTTTCGGCAATGACCGCATTGATTCAATTGCAGGACGAAAATTATAGACTAATTAAATTTTAAACAGAAACCCATGAACAAACTAACACTAGTAGGCTTATTACTTTCAGTTTCCTTTGCATTTTCGCAAAGCCCTAATCTTGAAAAAGATTATAAGGCTGTTGAAGGTAAAGTTATTGAATGGCGAAGAGACATTCACCAAAATCCGGAATTAGGAAATCGGGAATTCAAAACTGCCGAAAAGATTGCTAAACATTTAAAATCTCTTGGTATTGATATACAAACGGGAGTAGCGCATACTGGTGTTGTTGGTCTTTTAAAAGGAGACATGCCAGGAAAAGTAGTCGCTTTACGTGCAGATATTGATGCCTTACCTGTAATAGAACGAAATGACCTACCGTATAAATCAATTGTTATTTCTGAGTTTTTAGGAGAAAAAGTGGGTGTTATGCATGCCTGTGGTCATGATGCACATACCGCTATTCTTATGGGTGTTGCCGAAGTGCTCTCCAAGAATACAGATAAAATTAAAGGCACCGTTAAATTTATTTTTCAACCATCAGAAGAAGGCCCACCACCAGGTGAAGAAGGTGGTGCTTTACTTATGATAAAAGAAGGTGTTATGGAAAACCCTAAGGTTGATGCTATCTTCGGATTACATATTAATTCGCAGACTCCTATTGGCGTTATTCGTTACAAATCTGGTGGTATTATGGCAGCTGCGCAGAGTTTTACTATCAAAGTAAAAGGAAAGCAAAGTCATGGTTCCCAACCATGGTCAGGTGTTGACCCTATTTTAATCAGTGCTAAAATTATTGACGGCTTACAAACTATAATTAGTAGAGAAGTTAATCTTACTAATGAGGCTGCAGTAATTACCGTAGGAAAAATAAAGAGTGGGGTACGTTTTAATATTATTCCAGAAAGCGCTGAAATGATCGGCACTATCAGAACCTTAGATTATGATATGAAAGACCATATCAATAAACGAATGATTGAAATGGTTTCCATGATTGCCAAAGCGTATGGCGGTGAAGCTACTTGTGAAATTAAAGAAGCTACTGAAATCACTTATAATGAGCCAAGTTTGGTAGATCAAATGTTACCGACCATGCAAAAGGTTGCTGGTGCAGAAAATGTACAGACTCAAAAAGCAATTACTGGCGCTGAGGATTTTTCATATTATCAGAAGGAAGCTCCAGGATTTTTCTTTTTCTTAGGAGGAATGACTCCCGGAAATACGGAATCTTTCCCGCACCATACACCAGATTTCAAAATTGATGACAGCGGATTGCTATTAGGTGTAAAAACCTTGACAGCAATGAGTTTAGATTATTTGAATAAATAAGTACAAAGTGTTAAGTACAAAGTATTAAGTACAAAGTATTAAGTATTAAGTACCGAGTCATAAGTACATTATAATTTACTTAAGCTGTAGTTTAATATTGTGTTGATATAATTGGTTTATGACTTAAAAAAACCTCTTTTTGTGTTATTTTATGATGAAATAAAAACATGTATGGCAGTAAACCCTTGCTATATGGAATGCAGCTATCAACACCATTTTAAACTAGAGCCTTTACTTAATACCCTGTACTTAATGCGAATCAAAAGTTGGATTTTAGTTTTAATTGATAATCAATATATACTCGTGCCAAATGGAAATTCGGGAGATTTTTCTCATACCAAGGCAGGGCGGAGCGTTAAGAAAATGTCTTGCAGACATTTTTAGCGAACGAGCCAGCTGGCGCATTGGCAAAAGCCTGAGCTACGGCGATAAATTTTAACGAAGGTATGCGGGAAAAGACCAAGTAGAAATTTCGGGTTTCCATTTGGCAGGAGTATATTATGATTTTAGAGTTGGGAAAAGGTCATATATTCATTATGTAAACTATTGATAATCAATTTCCGATCTCAACCCTTGATTGGCATACTTAATACTTTGTACTTAACACTTAATACTCTGTACTTAACACTAAATCAACCATAATGGACGCCTTTCTAAATACACTTTCTTCAATTCCATGGTGGGCATGGTTATTACTCGTTCTCGCCATAGTCGCCATTCGTGATATCTTTTTTCAACGAGCACATACCATTTCGCACAATTACCCTATTGTTGGACATCTAAGGTATTGGTTAGAGAGTATTGGACCTGAAATGCGGCAGTACTTTGTAGCAAACAATCGTGAAGAACTTCCTTTTAACCGTATTGAACGAGGGTGGATCTACGCTTCTGCTAAAAAGGAAAATAATTACGAGGGTTTTGGTACTGACCGGGATATTTATGCCCATCAGCACATATTTATAAAAAATCAAATGATGGCGTATAAGGTT
>QILY01000155.1 GCA_003232155.1 Maribacter sp. | reverse complement strand
TCGAGCCGGAGATGGAAGATGCGGTGCATGATAGGTGGCCGAGAATTTTGAGTTAGTGCTGGCGCACGGCTAGGGTGGCCTTTTTGTTGTAGGTTTCTTTTTCTTCGTATTCTTGAATTGAATCGTGTTTTTCGTCCCTCATGGACGAGTGACTTTTCTTTGCTTGGACAACCGGGAAGAAAAACCTTGATCAGGAAGCAATTGTTTCAAATATTAAGAGAATATTGCCTTCTGAGTTGGAATTTTGTTTTTTAACTTGCTATTAAATACTAATATGCGCAATAATGGTTACACATTGTACATCCATTGGATGCTTATATCTTGAAAACAGTTGGATTAAGAATTAGGGTTGAACCTGAACTACGCGAGTCATTTATTGCAGCATGTAAAGAAGAAGATCTAAGTGCCGCACACGTGCTTCGTTCTTTCATGAAAGACTATATAACGGGTTATGAACTGGCCAAACAACAAGACTTATTTCCAGTAACAGAATCACCTTCCAAGATATGACCATACTTAAAGATTATTCATTAGATAATTCAAATATTGAATCAATTTCAGATGAGTCATACCGAGCAGAAGGAACACGCTCATCTATTAAAAAAAATGGATCAGTGTATACCACTGAACTGTTAGCAAAGTACATATCAGATAAAGTACTAGAAATTCTATTACAAGATTTAAAGAAGCAACCTAATAAATCATTACATTTAAATAAATTTAGAATTTTAGACCCAGCATGCGGGAAAGGTGAATTACTAGTAAACATTTGGGACTCACTAAAAACAATAGCGCACGAAAGTGAGAATACGATAATACGTCACGACAAATCGTGCCCTAATGATATCTTGTGCGGAATCGATGTTGATAAAAACGCTATTTCACAAGCGAAAAAAAGAATTGGCTTATTACCCGATGCGAAATCTAAAACTTACAACTTTATTAACACTAATGCTATCTATCCCTATAAAAATAAAAACTGCAATACCGGTTGGTCTAAAGTCAAAAGAAATTTTGATGCTAAATCTGGGTTTGATATTGTAATTGCAAACCCTCCATGGGGTGCCGAAGTAAACACATACAAAGATGAAATACCTAAAAATTATTACACCCTATTCAAAGGGCAATTCGATACTTCTGATCTTTTTCTAGAATCTGCGATATATAATACAAAAGAAAATGGATACTTTGCATTCATACTACCTGATTCATTATTTTCACAAGAAAGGAAAGCATTACGCGACTTAATACTAAACAACACCAGCATTAAATATATTGGCCGCTTAGGTGAAAAATTCTTCAAGGGAGTAAATCGAGCTTGTGTGATTTTAATATGCCAAAAATCTAAACCTAATAAGAACAACAAAGTCCAGTGCATGAGACTTACACCAGAAATGAGAAAAAAAATATTACGAGGTGATGTCAATTTTCGTGATGCTGAAAAAAAGCTAACTCACCACGTAAAGCAAAGCCGTTTCTTCAATAACAAGGATTCGCTTTTCGATATAGATATATCAATAGATGAAGAAAGCATATTACATAAGATAAACAATTCAAAAAGTAACTTCAGAAGCTATTTGTCTAGCTCAAGAGGAGTTGAGTTATCTAAAACTGGTAAGGTAGCCCAATGCAATAACTGTTATAAATGGATGCCATTACCAACTAATGAAAACATAAAATGTCCATACTGTAAGATTAATCTATTAAATAATAATTTAAGAAAAGCGATTATAATAAGTAAGAAAAAAAAAGATGGCTATTCACCAATTATCGTTGGAGAAAACATACAAAGATATAAACTTATTAATAAATACTGGATAGATACAAATAAAGACGGTATCAATTATAAAGACATAACCTTGTACAGCGCACCTAAATTAATAGTACGAAAAACAGGTGTAGGAATATCAGCCACTATTGACTATGAAAACTCATTTACGAATCAAGTAGTATATATTTTTAAAGTCTTAGATAACATACTCAACATAATCCCATTAGAGTTTTTTCTTGGAGTCCTATGCTCAAGAGCAATTTATTATTACACAATAATGAAACATGGCGAGACAGAATGGAGATCTCACCCATATGTAACACAAAAGCAAATCTTAGATATACCACTTCCAGATATAAATGAATTGCTCAACCGTAAACGAAACATAGTAACTTCCATTACAAAACTGGTTACAGAAAATGCAAACCATAAACACGATATAAGTCCTGCCAGTGATGCAAAAATTGAGCACCTGGTAGCCGAATTATTTGGCTTATCGACATCTGACTACGACTCAATATTCTCAACATTGCACAAAATCGAGTCTCTAAAACCTGTAAGAGCATTAAAAAACATTAATACTAACTTTATATTTTCTAGTCAATAGGGGTGGCGCATGGGACACCGTTATATTGGCTCAAAATCAAAAATCGTTAACAATGTTGTAAGTAAAATTTCTGAGTTAACACCTCAGAATTCAACAGTAACAGATTTAATGTGCGGAACTGCTTCTGTGTCCGTGGCATTAAGAGAAAAAGGCTACAACGTTATTGCTAACGATTTAATGACATACTCGTATCATCACGCAATAACTGGACTAAAGTTTCACAAATATCCTTCATTTGAAAAAGCAGTTGATTTCATAGATAAACTCTTTAATCACGATGAACTAGATCCATTTAATATCAGCCCTTACGACAAAATCATTAATGCACTGTCAAACATAAAACCAATAAAAGGCTATTTCTGGAAAGAATTTTCATTAGATGGAAACCCAAAAAATACTTCGAAGCCAAGAAATTATTTTAGTAGCCACAATGCAGCAAAAATTGATGGTATTCGTGCAGCATTATCTCGTTTGCATTCAAGTGCCTGTCTTACAGCACCTGAATACAGCCTACTTCAGCACGACTTGCTAATGGCTACAAATGATATAGCCAATATTGCGGGGACCTATGGACACCATCTAGCAAAATTGTCAGGCAGAGCGAAAGATGATATTAGATTGTCTCCATCAAAATTATTATTAAAACGAGATACTGAAAATCATAAAGTTTATAAAGGCTATGCTGAAGATATATCAAAATTAATTAGTTGTGATCTTTGCTATATTGACCCGCCATACATGAAGAGACAATATGCAGCTAATTACCATGTATTAGAAACACTTGCTAGAGGTGACGAACCTGAAGCCACTGGGGTTAGTGGGTTAAGGCCATGGCGTGACCAGTATTCTAATTTTTGCACAAAAACGAAAATAAGAGATTCATTTAGAAAGATAATCGACAATATGTCATGTTCTAGATATTTAATTAGTTATAGCGAAGATGGACTGCTATCTATGGATAATTTTATTGATTTATTAACACCCTACGGTGACGTTTATATCGATGAATTTGAGCACACACGTTATCGTAGCAATCGAAGCAGCCTAGGTCAAAACCTCACAGAGTATCTAATACATTTAGAAACTAACTAAACGTCAGCCTAATTAGCTTTCATATTTTACTTGTCTTTAAATAAATCCGCATGCTGAGCATGCCAGTAAATTGTATAGGTTTCTTTATTAACTACTATATCTAGTTCCGCGCTGCCGTCATCTAAATGTTTAATATTATTTAAATTAATGTCTTCAATATCTGCATAGTGAAACCATTTATGCACTAATGGGTTTAAGATAACTAAATTTTCTGGTCTATCATAGCCCCCATCACCAAGAGGGATAAGGTGGTGTGCTTCAGTGTAGCCAACACCATTCTTCTTATTAAATGCAAACTCATCACCTGTGACCTGACATTTGTGTTTATATAACTTCTTTAGTTCCTTCACTATTTTAGAATTTCTTTTTCTGACTTTAACAATTTCCTCTGTAACTATGGGTTTTGTCTTACCAATATCCTTATCAAACAATTGATCAATTTCTTCTTCATCAATTGAATCATCAACACCTCCGTTATCCGCAATGGTAACACTCTTAGTCTCTTCAGTAGTTTTTTGTAAAATAAATGGAGTTTCTATACTAGATATATCAAGAGCAATCTCTCCCTCATTAAAACTTAACATTCCACTGTGGCCATCTTCAATAATGGCGTTTGAAAGCATTCCTGCCATTGGCTCATAATCCTCTATATTATCTACAGGAAGAGGTGTCGTCCCATCATTCAGATACCAACCAGCCCAAACTTCTCCTTCAAAAGTTGAAACCAGGTAAACTATTAGACCTTCAGGGCACTGATTTCTATCAGTGTTATCAAATGGTTTTGGAAATTTATTTACTGGATTCCATGCATCTATACGATTTGCACGGTTAGAGTAAATCTTCTGGCTGGTTATGCTTACTGATGCGGCTCTACGTTGGTAAATTTTTAACTCTTGTTTGGTATTACCATCTGTATTCACACCTATGCTAAAAATAGGAAATTCCCAACTTTGGCCTTGAGTAGCTTCTGTTTCTTTTAAGGCTGAGGTTCCATCAAAAAAATCATGCCAATTATTTATACTGATTGATCGCACGGGGAAATCTATATAAGCTTGCCCACCCCCTGAAGCTTCAGTACCCCTTGGCTTATTTATATTAAAAAAGTCAGCATCAGTTAGATTTCTAAAAACAATTTTTCGAACTGATCTCATTATCTTACCCATTAAATAAATATATCATACTATGACAAATGTAGTCGTATATGGATTTTAAATCTATATTTTCTTAGATGTACAACTAATCGGGTCAGCCTGAAGTGTACTGAGTTTCACGGACAGTCTAATTAAGCAACATCTTACAATTCCTCAAACTGCTCAGGTGTTTTGTACTTGAGCGTTTGATGTAGACGTTGCCGATTATAAAACACTTCGATGTAATCAAAAATTACAAATTACAAAATTACTAGACACCCATATATATCCTGCTATGTAAACACACATAACCTCATCAGTTCAATCGACAAGTTTCAGTATTTGGACGTTTCA